>NZ_JBHSRF010000138.1:0-11077 GCF_042658925.1 Sphaerisporangium aureirubrum | reverse complement strand
ACCACTACATCATGATCCACACCGAACAGATCTCCGGACGACGCCTCACCTGAGCGGCACACTCCAGGTGAGCACCGTCCCACCCCCCGCCGGGGACTCGGCGGTGAACCATCCCCCCAGCTGCTCGGCCCGCTCCTGCAGATTGCGCAACCCGCTGCGCCGGCCGTCCACCGGCAGGCCGACCCCGTCGTCCTTGACGACGAGCGTGGCCCGGTCCTGGTGCACCGTGGCCGAGACGTCGGCACTGGTGGCCTTGGCATGACGCACCAGGTTGGACAACGCCTCCTGCAGCACGGCCAGCAGGTGATCGGCCACCGGCGCGGGCACCGCGTTGTCCAGCTGCCCCTCCATCCGCAGCCCCGGCATGAACCCCAGATGCCCCCGGGCCCCCTCCACCAGATCCACCACCCGCGCCCGCAGACTCGGATCGGCGACATCCCGGGGAGCCTGAAGCGCGAAAATGGTGGACCGGATCTGCCGGATCGTCTCATCCAGCTCATCGATGGCATGCCGCAACCGCGTCGACGCCTCTGGACGCTCCACCAGCCGCACCGTGCTCATCAACGTCATCGCCACCGCGAACAACCGCTGAATCACCACATCGTGCAGATCCTTGGCGATCCGGTCACGATCCTCCAGCAGCCCCAGCCGCTCGGCGTCCTGCCGCGCCTCGGCCAGCTCCAGTGCCAGCGCCGCCTGCCCCGCGAACGCGTGCAGCATCCGCAACATCGCCGGAGTGAACGGCTGCCGCCCCGGCCGCTTGCCCAGCGTCAGCACCCCCCGCACCGACCCCGCCGCACCCAGCGGCACCGCGGCCGCCGGCCCCCACGACGCCCTGCCACCTGCGACATCCGCGATGTCCCGGTTTCCCAGCTCGTTCACCATCTGAGGTTCCCCGGTGCTGTACGCGGCCCCGGACAGCGAATCGGCCACGCTCACCTCGGCGCCCGCCAGATCACCGCCGCCCTCGGCGATCCTCACCCGCAACGTCCCGGCGTCCTCGGCGGGAAACAGAATCGTCACCAGGTCGGCATCGGCCATCTCCCGGGCACGATCGGCCACCTGCCGCAGCACCTGCTCACTCCCGGCGCCCGACAACAACGCGGTTGTGACGTCCGACGACGCCTGGAGCCAGATCTCCCGCAACCGCGTCTCCTCGTACAACCGGGCGTTCTCGATCGCGACACCGGCCGCGGTGGCCAGCGCGGTCACCACCGCCTGGTCCTCCTCGTCGAACTCCGCGCCCCCGCGCTTCTCGGTCAGGTACAGGTTGCCGAAGACCACGTCACGCACCCGCAGCGGCACCCCGAGGAACGACCCCATCGGCGGATGACCGGGAGGAAAACCGTACGACTCGGGATGATCGGAGATGGACGCCAGCCGCAACGGCATCGGCTCCTTGATCAGCAGACCGAGCAACCCCAGCCCGTGCGGCCAGTGCTCGATACGCGCGATCTCCTCCTCGCTCAGCCCCACCGGGATGAACTCCAGCAGCGTGCTCTCCTCACCCACCACCCCGAGCGCCCCGTAACTGGCGTCCACCAGCCGGGTCGCCGTCTCCACGATCCGCCGCAGCACCGTCTCCAGCTGCAGATCACTGCCGATGGAGACCACCGCCTCCAGCAGCGTGTGCACCCGGTCACGGGTGGCCAGAACCGCCTCCAGCCTGATCTGCAGCTCGGACAGCAACTCGTCGAGCCGCATGTTCGGGACCATTGATCGGGACGCGTCGGAGGCCATACCGGGATTCTCGCATCAACGCCGCACAGCGCCCATCCGCTCCGCGGCCCGCGAATCCCCCGGCGCGGAAGTCCCTTCGCCACCGGGGCCTCCGGGCTCCCGTCACCGCGGTGACGATCCCCTGTCCGCGGGTCCTCGATCCCCGGAGCGGGCCAGGGCGGTGGCGGTGCCGTCGATGAGGGCTCGCAGGCCGTGGGTGAAGGTCTCGGTGCCGGCTGTGCCGCCGCCCTCGCGGACGGCCGCCAGCAGGGGGCTCGACTCGTCCAGGAGGTCGGCCGGGGAGGGCTGGGGCGCGGGGTCCGGACGGGGGGTCTGTTCCCGGAGGACGAAGCCGGTGACGTAGTGGGTGAGGGTCGCGACGGTGCGCAGCGCCAGGACGGGGGTGAAGCCGAAGGCGGTCATCGCCCTCAGCTCGCGGTCGAACAGCTGGATGGCGGAGGGGCTGAGGGTGGTGGCGCCGACGACCACGCGGGCGGCGTCGCGGTGGGAGAGCAGGGCGGTGCGGTAGGCGTGGGCGCGGCGGGTGAGCCAGTCCTGCCACGATTCGCCGGGGTGGGGCGGGCCCATTCCGCCGGACCGGACGATGGCGTCGGCCATTCCGTCGAGGAGTTCCTGTTTGGTGCGGATGTGCCAGTACAGCGCGGGGGACTTGACGCCGAGTTCGGCGGCGAGGCGGCGGACCGTCAGGCCGTCCAGGCCCACCTCGTCGAGCAGGCGCAGGCCTGTCTCTATCAGCGTTCGCCGCGTCACGGCGGGGCGCTTGTCCATGATTGACACCTTAGCAATGCTAAGCGTACCTTAGCGCTGCTAAGGAACCATCGAGTCACGGGGATGGCCATGCTCACGACGACCTCGGCCGACGGCACCGACGTCCGCGCGTACGACGAGGGACGGGGCCCGGTCATCGTGATGCTCGGGCCGGGGCTGGACGACGGCACGCGCTGCGGGAAGATCGCCACGATCCTCGCCAGGCGCTTTCGCGTGGTGCGCCCGCACCGCCGCCAGTACCGGCTGGACCTCAAGGCCGATCCCCGGCTGGGCGGCGCGCCGTGCACGGTCGCCGAGGAGGTCGACGACGTCCTCGCGCTCGTGCGGGCGGTCGGCGGGCCGGTCGTCCTGTACGGCCACTCCGACGGCGGGGTGGTGGCACTGGAGGCCCTGGCGGCGTCGCCGGACTCGTTCACCGGCGCGGTCGTCTTCGAGCCCGCCGCCGTCATCGGGCCGCCGCTGAGCGGCGAGGACGGCCACGTGCTCACCGCGGCCCGGGCCGCGCTCGCGGCCGGCAGGCCCGGCAAGGCCCTCGCCGTCTTCACGCACGGCGCCGCGGGCGTGCCGCGCTGGCAGGCCGCGCTGGCAGGCGTCGGCGTCGCGCTCATCCCCCGGTACCGCAGGCTCGTCCCCGCCCAGATCGACTCCCTTGAGGCGCTGGACAGGCTCGGCGTCCGGCTCGGCACCTACGCCACGATCCGGGTGCCGACCGTCCTGCTCGGCGGCGACCGCAACCCGGCGCACATCCCCGAGCGGCTCGACGCCATCGAGCGCGTGATGCCGCACGCCGAGCGCGTGGTGATGCGCGGGCGCGACCACGGCGCCGACGTCAAGCACCCCGCACAGGTCGCCGCCGTCATCGAGGCGGTCGCCGACGGCCGCCTCCCCACGGCACGGGCGTAGCCCGTCCCACGCGGGATGCGGCCCCCCGGCAGAGCCGGGAGGGCCGCTTCGCGTCTCCCCGATGGGACCGGCGGGGCGCGGGTGGCGGGTCTAGGGGATCTCGCCGGGCCTGTCGACGATGCCCGAGGCGAGGTACACGACGGCGAAGACCGCGCCCTTGCGGAACGCCACCTCGCCCTGGATCGACTCGTCGCGCAGCCAGGTCGTCTGGTCGGCCAGGACACGGTAGGTGCGGGGGTCCAGGATGATGTGGCGGCGCTGGCCCTCCTCACCGATCGTGGGGCGGTACAGGCCGAGTCCCTTGCGGCCGGTCGCGTCGGTGACGCCCTGCTCGATCCGCACTCCCGGGATCTGGGCGAGCGCGCGGAAGATGGCGGCCTCCAGGTCGGGGAGCATGACCGCCTGCTGCTTCAGGTAGAGCGAGAGGATGCGGTAGGCCCGCGAGTCGGGGTCCTCGACGTCCTTGCGCACCCCCTCCTCCTTGGGGTAGTCGATCCAGTGCCGGTCGCCCTGGACGTGGGCGAGCAGCTCGGCGGGGTCGGTGGGGAGCTTGAGGAGCTTGCGCCGGTACTGCCGGGGCGACAGATCGTCGTCACCGGGATCGGGTGGGATGTCCCGTACCTTGAAGACGCCGTCCATACCCTGTCCGGCGCTCTGCTTGCCGTCGTAGCGCACCCAGGACTCATGCGTGGTGACATGGCCGTCGGCGGGCTGCACGTCGAGGGTCTTGGTGTACTCCCACTGGTCGGGGCGGGGTTCCGGTGGGACGGCGCGCTTCTCGGCGGTCGCGGCCGCCTTCTCCAGCACGGTCCGCGAGTTCAGCAGGACCGTCCCCACGGAGGGGAGGGGGGGCGGCGCCGCCGGCTCGCCGGGCGCGTTGACGACGACCGCGACGACCGTCGCCGCGGCCGCGGCCGCGACCAGCGCGGACGGCATGAGCACGAACCTCCGCCGCCGTGTCGCCCGGCGGCGGAGCCCGCGCAGGCGGGCGGCGTCCGGCTCGGGCGCGTCGGCGCGCATCTCGCCGAGGATCCTCAGGTCATCCATGGTCGGCCTCCTCCTCGTCCGAAGCGACGGCGGACGGATCGACGCCGCCGAGCGCGGCGCGTGTCTTCCTGCGGGCGCGATGCAGCCGTGAGCGGACCGTGCCGATCGGTATGGCGAGGGCGAGCGCCACCTCCTCGTAGCTCAGGTCCGCCCAGGCGATCATCAGGAGGACCTCGCGGTCCTCCGGCGACAGCACCGCGAGCGCCCCGGCGAGCTCGCGGTGCGCCGCCGACGCGGAGACCCTGGCGTCGACCCGGTCGGCGTAGCTCTCCGCCACCTGGTCCGTCCCGGTCCTCGCCAGGGCGAGGTAGAGCCGTACCTCCCTGCGGCGGTGCTTGCCGATCAGGTTGGCCGCGATGCCGTACAGCCAGGGACGGGCGTCGGGGTGGGTCACGTCGTAGCGGTCGCGGCGTCTGAAGGCGGCCAGGAACGTCTCCGCGACGACGTCGTCGGCCACCGAGTCACCCAGCCTCCGCGTCACGTAGCGGTGCAGGGCGGGCGCGTGCCGGTCGAACAGGGCGCCGAAGGCGGCGGGATCCCGCCTGGAACGCTGGATCAGCTTCGCGTCCTCCACGCTCACGTCGGCTATCAAGCCTGGGCTCCGTTCCTCGGTGTGGTCATCCTCTTTCACCCGAAGTCCTGACTTGAGTTCTCGGAACATTTCACTCGCCGGGCAGATGTCCTGTTTTGGGCCTTGTACGGCATTGGTACCGGAGCTACGATCACGGCAACTCTTAGGAAACTTTCCTATAAGAAGGGGTCGTACCCCCATGAAGCGAACCCCCCGCCTCCTGGTGCCGGCAGTCGTGTTGCTGCTGGCGGCCATAGGGGTGCTCGTCACGCAGACGTCCGCTCAGGCCGCCAACCTTCTCGCCAACCCGGGCTTCGAGGGCGGCGCGCTGTCGCCCTGGTCCTGCACCGGCGGGCTGGGGTCGGTGGTCGGGTCGCCGGTCCGGTCCGGCACCAAGGCGCTGTCCGGCGCGGCGAGCGCCTCCGACAACGCCCGGTGCAGCCAGACGGTGACCGTCCGGCCGAGCACCGCCTACGTCCTGACCGCGTGGGTGCGCGGCAACTACGTCTACCTCGGCGTGAACGGCGGCGGGTCCACCTGGACCTCGTCGGCGGCGTACACCCAGCTCACCGTCCCCTTCACCACCGCGGCCGGCCAGACCAGCGCCGTGGTCTACCTGCACGGGTGGTACGGGCAGGGCACCTACTACGCCGACGACGTCAGCTTCGACGGTCCCGGCGTGCCCCCGGCCAGCCCCACGCCCACCCCGACCGTCACCCCCACGCCGACGCGCACCCCCACCCCGACGCCCACCCCGACCGTGACCCCCACGCCGACGCCGACGGTCACGCCGACCGGTGGCACGTGCGCGGTGAAGTCGAGGCCGGCGGGCAAGGTGCTCCAGGGGTACTGGGAGAACTGGGACGGCGCGTCCAACGGCGTGCACCCGCCGCTCGGCTGGATCCCGATCACCGACTCCCGCATCAAGGCCCACGGCTACAACGTCATCAACGCGGCGTTCCCGGTCATCCGCTCCGACGGGACCGTGCTGTGGGAGGACGGCATGGACGCCACCGTCAAGGTCGCCACCCCCGCCGAGATGTGCGCGGCCAAGGCCGCCGGCGCGACGATCCTGATGTCCATCGGCGGCGCGACCGCCGGCATCGACCTCGGCTCCAGCGCCGTCGCCGACCGCTTCGTCGCCACCGTCGTGCCGATCCTCAAGCGGTACAACTTCGACGGCATCGACATCGACATCGAGACCGGCCTCACCGGCAGCGGCAACATCAACCAGTTGTCCACGTCCCAGGCCAACCTCATCCGCATCATCGACGGCGTGCTCGCCCAGATGCCGTCCAACTTCGGCCTGACCATGGCGCCGGAGACGGCGTACGTGACCGGCGGCAGCGTCACCTACGGGTCGATCTGGGGGGCGTACCTGCCGATCGTCAAGAAGTACGCCGACAACGGCCGCCTCTGGTGGCTGAACATGCAGTACTACAACGGCAGCATGTACGGCTGCTCGGGCGACTCCTACTCCGCCGGGACGGTGCAGGGGTTCACCGCGCAGACCACCTGCCTGAACAACGGCCTGGTGATCCAGGGCACCACGATCAGGGTCCCCTACGACAAGCAGGTGCCCGGCCTGCCCGCGCAGAGCGGAGCCGGGGGCGGCTACATGGCGCCCTCCCTGGTGTCCCAGAGCTGGAACGCCTTCGGCGGCGCGCTCAAGGGTCTGATGACCTGGTCCGTCAACTGGGACGGATCGAGGAACTGGACCTTCGGCGACAACGTCAAGGCACTGCAGGGCCGCTGACGGCGGGCTCGCGAGGCCGCCCCCGGATGACCGGGGCGGCCTTCCGCCTGTTCAGGGCCCCCGCGCCACCTGGCGGCCCTCACCCTCCCGGCATAATCCATGATTCCCTGAATTCAGGGTTCCATGTACTCTGAGGCCATGTTGACGATCGCCTCCGAGATCGAGGTGCTCGCCCGGTTCGGGCGCGCCCTGGCCGACCCGATCCGGTGCCGGATCCTCGTCGCGCTCCGGCAGGCCCCGGCGCACCCCGCCGAGCTGGCCGACTCGCTCGGAGTGTCCCGGACCCGGCTGTCCAACCACCTGGCCTGCCTGCGCGACTGCGGCCTGGTGGTGACCGTGCCGGTCGGGCGCCGCGTCCGGTACGAGCTGGCCGACGAGCGGCTCGGCCACGCGCTGGACGACCTGCGCGCCGCCGTCGTCGCGGTCGCGGCCGGCCGCACCTGCGCCGAGGCGGACGACAAGGGCTGCTGCTGATGGCCGTGACGCGTCCGGCCGCCGTCCCGGCCCCTCCCGTGGGCCGTCGCGCGACGTTGCGGCGGCGGATCCGGCTGCTGGTGGCCGCCACCATCGCCTACAACGTGATCGAGGCCGTCGTCGCCGTCACGGCCGGCACCCTGGCGTCGTCGGCGGCGCTGATCGGCTTCGGCCTGGACTCGGTGGTGGAGGTGGCCTCGGCCGCGGCCGTGGCCTGGCAGTTCTCCGCCGCCGACCACGAGCGCCGCGAGAGGACCGCGCTGCGGCTCATCGCGCTCTCCTTCTTCGCCCTGGCCGCCTACGTCACCGCCGACGCCGTCCGCGCCCTGCTCGGCGCCGGCGACGCACAGCACTCCACGCCCGGCGTGATCCTGGCCGCCACGTCGCTGGCGGTCATGCCGTTCCTGTCCTACGCCCAGCGCCGCGCCGGCCGCGAACTCGGCTCCGCCTCGGTCGTGGCGGACTCCAGGCAGACCCTGCTGTGCACCTACCTGTCGGCCGTGCTGCTGGCCGGGCTGCTGCTCAACGGCACCCTCGGCTGGTCCTGGGCGGACCCCGTCGCCGCCCTGGTCATCGCCGCGGTCGCGGTCAAGGAGGGACGCGACGCCTGGCGGGGCGACACCTGCTGCGCGCCGCCCCCGGCACCGGACGCCGCGGCCCCGTGCGCGGACGGCTGCTGCGCCCCTCGGCCCCCCGCGCGCCCGGCCAGGTAGCGGGCCATGCACCTGGCCGGGCGCCGTCGGTCACCCGGGGTCGGCCGGGTGCGGAGGGCCCGGGGTCAGCGCTTCCTCCAGACGGTGACGTGGGCCTCGAAGTAGTCGTACTCGCGGGGGTTCTGGCGGAGGACGCCGGCCTCGTCCTTCTCCAGCATCAGGTCCAGGTCGGCGGACAGGATGTTCTTCAGGACCTGTTCGCTGGTGGTGCCGTTGCTGGAGGAGCCGAACCAGGTCTCGGGGGAGCTGAACTCGGGGTACCAGGACCAGGGGCAGGCGACCATGAGCAGGCCGCCGCGGCGCAGGATGCGGGCCGAGTCGGTGAACTGCTTCAGGCAGAGCTCGGGGTCCTTCACGCGGTCCAGGACGTTGGAGAGGATCACGGCGTCGAAGGGGCGGTGCGGGGCGGCCAGGGCGCAGGCGTCGTCCACCTCGAACTCGACGCGGGCGCGCCGCTCGGCGGCGGGGAGGGTGACCTGGACCTCGCGGAAGAACGGGCCGAGCTGCGCGACGCTGAAGGTGCCGCCGCCGTGGCGGGTCAGCGACTGGGCGACCTCGATGGAGCGCACGCTGGAGTCGATGCCGACCACGACGTCCTTCACCCACGTGCTCAAGGCGTGGGAGATCCCGCCGACGCTGCACCCCACGTCCAGGACGGAGGAGACACTCGTGCCCGTGCGCAGCGCCACCAGCTCCAGTACCTCCGACAGGCGCCTCGGTAAACCGTGCGAGGGCGCGAGCGGATGGTGGGGGCGTTCGAAGGCGTCCTCGATGGAGCCGTAGTGCATGAGGAGGTACTTCGATATGTCTCTGGCTGTCTCATAGGCAGAGCTTGTCGTCTCGTCCTGAAGAAGCTCGTCTTCCTTGAGAAGAACAGGAGGTATCGCCACTACTCACTCCTTGTGTCGTCGATCGTGTGCGCCTGCGATCTGCGGCGCAGCTTCGGCCTGGCCGGGCGGGCCTCCTCTAGCCGGTCCGCCAGCCTCGCCACGGTGGGGGCGTCGAAGACCGTACGTATGCCTATCTCCACGGCCAGCACCGTACGGATGCGGTTGACCAGCCGTCCCACCTGCAGGGAGTGCCCGCCGAGGTCGAAGAAGCTGACGTCCGCGCCCACCTCGGGCAGGCCCAGCACCTCCGCGAAGAGTCCGCAGAGCAGTTCCTCCCGCGGCGTGCGCGGCCCGCGTCCGGCGGTCGCCGGGCGGGGGGCGGGGAGCGCGGCGCGGTCGAGCTTGCCGTTCGGGGTGACGGGAAGCGTCGCTAGCACGACGACCGCGGCCGGGACCATGTAGTCGGGCAGGACCCGCGCGGCCTCGGCGCGCAGGGCGGCCGGGTCGATCTCCCCGGGGGCGTCCGGCGCCGGGGTGACGTAGGCGACCAGCCGTTTGCCGCCGGCGGGGTCCTCGTCCACGACGACCGCGGCCTGCCCGACGCCGGGGAGCCCGGCGAACGCGGCCTCGGCGTGCCCCGGCTCGACGCGCAGGCCACGGATCTTGACCTGGTCGTCGGCCCGGCCGGTGAAGATCAGTTCTCCGGCGGCGTTCCAGCGCGCGAGGTCCCCGGTGCGGTACATGCGGCCGCCGGGAGGGCCCGACGGGTCGGCGACGAAACGTTCGGCGGTGAGCGCGGCCTGGCCCACGTATCCGCGGGCGAGACCCGCGCCGGCGAGGTAGATCTCGCCTTCGGTGCCGGGCGGCACGGGCCGGAGCCGGTCGTCGAGGACGTGCAGGCGGGTCCCGTCCAGCGGGCGCCCCAGCGGAACCGGCGCCGCGTCCTGGCCCGGCGTGGTGTACGGCGTCTGGGTGACGCAGAGGGTGGTCTCGGTGGGGCCGTACGTGGTGCGGACCGTGATACCCGGGTGCTCGCGCAGGACCCGGGCGACGGCCTGGGGGGCGATGACGTCGCCGCCGGTGGTGACCTCGGTGAGGCCGCCGAACGCCTTGGTGGCGTCCTCGGCGAGCACGCGGAACAGCCCGGCGGTCAGCGACAGGTGGGTCACCCCGTGCCGGGTGAGCACGTCGCCGAAGGCGGCCGGGTCGAGGAGGTCGGATCCGGAGACGGCCAGCGCCGCGCCGCACAGCAGCGGGACGAAGATCTCGTAGACGGACGCGTCGAAGGCGTGGGGGGCGTGGAAAAGGACGCGGTCGCCGGGGGCCACGTTCCAGCACGGGTCCAGGGCGAGGTCGGCGACGTCCTGGTGGGTGACGGCGATGCCCTTGGGCGTTCCGGTCGACCCGGAGGTGTACATCACGTAGGCGAGCTGCCGCGGATCCACCTCCGGCAGACCGGCGGGGCCCGGCTCGCCGTCCGGGTCGTCCCCGGTGACGACGATGACGTCGCGGCCCGCGGCGGCCTGTTCGGTGATCAGCTCGTGGGAGCGGTAGCCGGGACCCGTGAGCAGCACCGGGGCGGTGACCGTGGCCAGCACGGCGCGCAGCTGCGCGACGGGCTGCTCGGTGTGCAGCGGGAGGTACGCGGCGCCGGCCTTGAGCACGCCGAGGATGGCCACGACGAGTTCCGGGCAGCGCCGCATCAGCAGGGGGACGGGCGTGTCCGGCCGGATCCCGGCGCGCAGCAGCCGGTGGGCCAGCCGGTCGGAGAGGACGTCCAGCCGATGGTAGGTGAGCCGGCCCGCGTCGTGGAGGACCGCGGGGGCGCCGGGGGTGCGCGCGGCCTGCGCGGCGAACAGCCCCGGCACGGTCCGGGACGGCCGCGGGGCGCCGGTGGCGTTGAAGGCGGCCAGGCGGCGGCGATCGTCCGGGGTGAGCACGTCGAGGCGGCCGATCGGGGTGTCCGGGGCGGCGGCGGCCTGGGTCAGGACCATCAGGAGTCGCTCGGCGACGGCCTGGACGGTGGCCCGGTCGAACAGGTCGGTCGCGTAGGCGATCTGGAGCCGGTCGCCGGACATCGTCACGTCCAGGTCGAAGCGGGCCGGCTCGTGACCCGCGTTCTCGGCGGCGCAGTCCAGGCCGGGCAGGTCGAACCCGAATCCGGCGACGGAGTCGAACTCGTTCTGGACGGTGAGGCAGACCTGGATGAGGGGGTGGTGGGTGAGGGTGCGGGCGGGCTGGAGGTCTTCGACGAGGCGGTCGAAGGGGAGGTCGT
>NZ_JBHSRF010000137.1:0-11151 GCF_042658925.1 Sphaerisporangium aureirubrum | reverse complement strand
CCTGGGGTGGGGGCTTCGGGGGAGGAGGGGCTTAGTGGGAGGGATCCTATTGGGCGGTTGGCGGAGGCGGCTGGGTATGACGATGCGGAGCGTTGGTGGGAGGACGTGGTCGAGCATCGGGGGGGTGCGCCGTTCGAGGTGATCGCGGAGGCGATGGGGGCGGTGCGGGAAGGGTATGTGCCGGACGAGAGGGAGGCGCGGCGCGAGGCTTACATGCGCAAGACCATCCGGGGGGCGGCCAAGGACGGGTACCGGCGGATCGCCGTGGTCTGCGGGGCGTGGCACGTCCCGGCGCTCCAGGAGCTCGGGCCGGCCGCGCACGACGACCGGCTGCTGCGCGGGCTGCCCAAGGTGAAGGTCGAGATGACCTGGGTGCCGTGGACGTACGGCAGGCTGGCGTCGTGGAGCGGCTACGGCGCGGGCGTCGGGTCACCCGGGTGGTACGACCACCTGTTCGCCCACCCGGAGCGGCCGATCGAGCGCTGGCTGGCCCGCGCGGCGGGGGTGCTGCGCGACGAGGACCTGCCGGTGTCCTCGGCCCACGTCATCGAGGGCGTCCGGCTGGCCCACAGCCTGGCCGCCGTGCGCGGACGCCCGCTGGCGGGGCTGGGTGAGGTCACCGAGGCGGTCCGGGCGGTGCTCTGCGAGGGCGCCGAGCTGCCGGTGGAACTGATCCAGCGGCGCATGGTCGTCGGGGAACGGCTCGGCCACGTCCCGGACGACACCCCCATGGTCCCGCTGCAGCGCGACCTGCGGGACCGCATGCGGCGCCTCAAGCTGCGCGCCGAGGCACTGGGCCGCGATCTCGACCTCGACCTGCGCAAACCGCTGGACCTCGACCGCAGCCGCCTGCTGCACCGCCTCGGACTGCTCGGCGTGGCCTGGGGCGAGCCGCGGGAGGCACGCGGCAAGGGCACCTTCCGTGAGTCCTGGTGGCTGGAGTGGCGCCCGGAGTTCGACATCGAGCTGATCGAGGCCGGCGGGTACGGCACCACCGTCCCGGCCGCCGCGGCCGCCAAGGTCCGGGAGCTGGCGAGCCGCGACCGTCCGCTGGCCGAGCTGACCGAGGCCGCCGAGCGGTGCCTGCTCGCCGACCTGCCGGACGCGCTGCCGTCCGTGCTGTCGGCCGTCGCGGCCCGCGCGGCGCTGGACAGCGACGTCACGCACCTGATGGCGGCCCTGCCCCCGCTGGTGCGCGCCGAGCGGTACGGCGACGTGCGCGGCACGTCCGCCGAGGGGCTGTCGGCGATCGTGGAGTCGCTGCTGGCCCGCATCCGCGCCGGGCTCCCGGCCGCCGTCACCGGCCTGGACGACGACTCGGCCCGCGAGCTGCTGCGCCACGTGGACGCCGTCCACTCGTCGGTCGGGCTTCAGGAGTCGCGCCGGGACGGCTGGCTGGGCGTCCTGTCGGGCATCGCCGCCCGGGACGACCTGCACGGCCTGATCGGTGGCCGGCTCACCCGCATCCTGCTGGACGCGGGCACCGTCCCCGCCGACGAGGTGGCCCGGCGCATGTCCCGCTCGATGTCGGCCGGCGTGCCACCCGCCCGCGCCGCCGCCTGGATCGA
Source organism: Sphaerisporangium aureirubrum (assembly GCF_042658925.1). Classification (NCBI taxonomy): domain Bacteria; kingdom Bacillati; phylum Actinomycetota; class Actinomycetes; order Streptosporangiales; family Streptosporangiaceae; genus Sphaerisporangium; species Sphaerisporangium aureirubrum. Next base: position 9,583 of record NZ_JBHSRF010000137.1, on the reverse strand, counting down.
GGGCTTCCTGGCCGGCAGCGGCCTGCTGCTGGTGCACGACTCGACCCTGTTCGCCCTGGTGGACACCTGGCTGTCCGGCCTGAGCCCCGAGGCGTTCATCGACGTCCTGCCCCTGCTGCGCCGCACCTTCGGTGCCTTCCCGGCCCCCGAGCGGCGCGCCGTCGGCGGCCGTGTCACGGCCACGGGGACGGCCCGCGCGGCCGTCCCGGAGACCGACGACCCGCGCGCCGCACCCGCCGTCCGCACCGTCTTCGAGATCTTGGGAGTGGGGAACTGATGGATCGGCATCGCGTCGTGCCGGGGAGCGTGGGAGAAGTGCCGGGGGAACCGATGGACCGGTCTCGTGCGCGTGTTGTCGCGGGGAGGAACTGATGGACGAGCGGGTGCGTAGATGGCGGCTCGTGCTGGGCGGGGAAGCGGATGGGACCGGGTGTGAGTTGTCCGGGGCCGATGCGCGGATGGACGCGACGCTGGCCGCGTTGTACGGCGGTGGTTCGGATGGCGGGGCCGGTGGCGCTGCGGGTGAGGGCCGGGACTCGCGGCGGGGGGCGGGGCTCGGAGGGTCGGCGCCCCGGGTGGCTCGGTGGCTCGGGGACATCCGGTCGTATTTCCCGTCGACCGTGGTGCAGGTGATGCAGAAGGACGCCATCGAGCGGCTCAACCTCACGCGGCTGCTGCTGGAGCCGGAGATGCTGGAGGCGGTCGAGCCGGACGTCCATCTGGTGGGCACGCTGATCTCGCTGAACAACGTCATGCCGGAGACCGCGCGCCGGTCGGCCCGCGCCGTCGTGGCCAAGGTGGTGGCCGACCTGGAGCGGCGGTTGTCCCAGCGCACCAAGACCGCGGTGTCCGGTGCGCTGGACCGCTCGGCCCGCACCTCCCGCCCGCGCCGGGTCGCCGACATCGACTGGGACCGCACCATCCGGGCCAACCTCAAGAACTACCTGCCCGACCGCAAGACCATCGTGCCGTCCCGCATGGTCGGCTACGCCCGCAGGCAGCGGGCGGTGCTGCGCGACGTCACCCTGTGTGTCGACCAGAGCGGCTCGATGGCGGCGTCCGTGGTGTACTCCAGCGTCTTCGGCGCCGTCCTCGCCTCGATGCGCACCCTCAAGACGTCCCTGGTGGTGTTCGACACCAGCGTCGTCGACCTCACCGACCGCCTCCACGACCCCGTGGAGCTGCTGTTCGGCACCCAGCTCGGCGGTGGCACCGACATCAACCGCGCCATCGCCTACTGCCAGGGCCTGATCACCCGCCCCGCCAACTCCATCTTCATCCTGATCAGCGACCTGTACGAGGGCGGCGTCCGCGAGGAGATGCTCCGCCGCGTGGCCGCCATGACCGCCTCCGGCATCCAGGTGATCGTCCTGCTGGCCCTCTCCGACGAAGGCCAGCCCCACTACGACCACGAGAACGCCCAGGCCCTGGCCGCCCTCGGCGTCCCCGCCTTCGCCTGCACCCCCGACGCCTTCCCCGCCCTGATGGCCGCCGCCATAGAACGCCGCGACATCGCCCAGTGGGCCGAACGCACCCTCTCGGTCCGCACCGGCCGCTGACCTCTTTCCTCCCGCCTGGACCAGGTGTGAAGCCGGTGGTCCGGGCGCGGAGGCGGCCGACGGGTTTGGATGGGGTGGCCGGAGCAGGCACCATGGAGGGGCAGGGTTCTGGGAGGAGACGCATGCCGCGCGTTCGTGAGCTTGAGGTTTTCCGGCTTGTGCTGCCGTACGGCAGGCGGCCGGAGAGCATTTTGGTGAAGCTCACGGACTACGGGGGGATGACCGGGTGGGGCGAGGTCGTCCACTCGCCCGGGCGCCGGGACGCCGCCGGTGCGCCGGTGCGGGAGCCGGACCCCACGCTCGCCAAGACCTGGAGCACCATGGAGGAGTCCCTGGCCCCCGCGCTGCTCGGGGTGGACTGGGAGCATCCGGACGAGCTCGGCGCGGTACCTGGAGGCTCCGCGGTCGACCTTGCGTGCTGGGACCTGTGGACCCGCATGCGGGGGGTGCCGCTGGCGCACGCCCTCGGCGGGACCCGCACGTCGCTGATCGCGACGGTGCGGCTGGCGGCCGAGCGGTCCCTGGAGGCGATGGTGGCCCGGGTCAACCGGCACGTCTGCGCCGGGTACGCCCACGTCACCATGGACATCCACCCGGGCTGGGACGTGGAGCCGGTCCGGGCCGTGCGCCAGGCCTACCCGGCGCTGGCCCTCGCCGTGGACGGCCGCGGCGCCTACACCGCCCTCGGTGACCTGCCGTCCCTGGACGCCTACGACGTCACCGCGATCGAGCGCCCGTTCGGCGGCCCCGCCGGGGACGCGGACCTCGATCTGCACGCCCGCCTGCAGGAGCAGGTGTCCTCCACGGTCGCGGTCGAGGTGCATTCGGTGGCCGCCGTCGAGGAGGCCGTCACCGCCCGCGCGGGCACCGCGCTCCTGCTGCGCCCGTCCCGCTTCGGTTCCCTGCGCGCCGTGCGCCAGGCCCACGACCGCGCCGCCGAGGCCGCGTGGGACATCAGCGCCGCGGGCGGCCGGGGCACCGGCCTCGCCCGCGCCGCCACCGTGGCCGTCGCCAGCCTTCCCGGCTGCACCCTCCCGAGCGACGTCACCGAGCCCCCGAGGAGCGCCCAGATCGTCACCCCGCCCGTGGGCGCCTCCGGCGGCGTGGTGGCCGTCCCCCTGACCCAGCCCGGCCTCGGCCACCTGGTCGACGAGGACCGCGTCCGCCGCCTGGCCGGCGAGTCCTTCCGATACTGACCCCAGGGTGCCGCACGGCGCGCTCTCCGGTGCCGTACAGGACGGCTCCCCGGCGCCGTACATGACCGGGGGAGCCTCAAGGCAGTAGAGCCCGGCGAGACGCTACCTACCACGCGAAGCCGTAGAAGCCACCTCCACACCGACTTACCCGCCCGAAATGGGGGGTTCACGGGCGCCCCGGGGGTCCACGTCACGGCCGCCCCGGGGGGTCCACGGGCGTCCCAGGTTGTCTACGGGCGTCCCGGGGGGTTCCATGGGCGTCCCGGGGGGTTCCACGGGCGTCCCCAAAGGGGTCCACGGGCCCCCCAGGGGCCGTCCTCATGGCCTCTTGCGAGGTTGGACCTTCAGCTTCCGCAGCCGTCGGCGATGCGGCGGGCGGATCCGGGGGTGGTGGCCGGGGTGGGGTTTCTTGGGGTCTTGGTCGCGCCTGGGGTTGGGGCGGCGGGGGTGGTGGGGGAGGTGGTAGGAGTGCGGGGGCGGAGGGCGCGGGCGGTGGTGCGGCGGATCAGGGACCAGTCGGGGGAGCCGGTGTTGATGAGTGGGGGGACGAACTGGACGCCGGTCAGGCGGGCGTTCCGGACCTTCAGCGCCAAGGGGACCAGGTGTTCCAGCATGGCGCGGGGGATGTCAGTGCGGAACATGCCCTTGGAGGCGCGGGCCAGCTCGTTGAAGCGCAGCAGCACGGTCGCCGGGTCCGCCTGATGGACCAATGCGTTCAGCACGCAGCGCTGGCGGCCCATACGGGTGTAGTCGTCGCTGTTGGTGCGCGACCGGGCGTACCACATGGCGTCCGCGCCGCGCAGTTTGCGGGTCCCGGCCTTGACCAGCCCCTCGTTGTACTTGCCGAAAACGATGTCCACCGGCACGGTGAGCGTCAGCCCGCCGAGGGCGTCGATGATCCGTGCCAGGCCCCACATGTTGGCAAGGGCGTACCAGTCCACCCGCAGCCCGAGCGTGTACCCGATGGTCTCCTTCAGCGTCCGCGGCCCCATGTTCTTGCGCCCGCCGAAGATCTCCGGGTGGTTCTCGGCGTACTGCCACACCGAGAACAGCAGGTCCTCGCGTGACCCGTCGGGGTTGGCGGGCAGCCGGAATCCGTTCGGGAACTGGCGGTACATCGGGGTACCGGGCGGGAAGCGGACGTTCTCCAGGTTGCGCGGCAGGCTGAACAGCACCGTGTCGCCGGTGCGGACGTCCACGCTCGCCAGGTTGAGGCTGTCGGTGCGCACCCCCACCCGGTCCGGCTGCCAGTCGCCGCCGAGGATCAGGATGTTCACCCGGTTGCGTCCCGCCCAGGGATCCGCGGGACGGTTCGGCGCGGCGGTGGCCGCCGCCTCGGCCCCGGGCTCGTCGAACACCGCGTCCAGCGTGGCGCCCGACACCTGGGCGTACTGCGCGACGACGGCGAACGGCATCGCGACCGCCACCGCCAGGGTGCCGGTGAGCACGCCGGAGATGATCTGCCCGGACTGGGACAGCTCACCCGGCCGCAGGATCACGTACGACCGGACGAGCAGCGCGAACCACCCGATCCCGGCCGCGCAGGCGACGATGATGATGGCCCGCAGCCAGGCGGGGTCGAGCAGGCGTCCGGCGAGCCCGGCGTCCGCCGTCAGGGCGACCGCGACCAGCCCGGCGATGATGAGGAGATAGCCCCCGAGCAGCAGGAATCCGGTACGGCGTCGACCGGCCCGCAGGTGTGCCGCACCCGGCACGATGGCGGACAACGCCGTCCAGCCGATGACCGCGGCCGCCCCCGGTGGCTTGTTCGCATGGCGCAAGGCTGTGTGTTCCTCCCCGTTTCCAGGGGCGGCACGATATTCATCCGAACCTACGAGTACGTGAACGCTCCGCCAACAGATCGCGATTTATGCGGATACGTCTGGAGGAGGGCCCGCAAGGCGCGGACCCCGCCGTCACCTGGGCGGCCCGCCGACCCTGCGGCGGGCAGCGGCCATCGGGACGCTCGCTACGCCGGTCCCCGGCGCCGTCCTCACCACGGCCCCCGGGCCCGTCACCGTGCTGGTCGCTAAAGCCGTCGGCACGGTGGTCACCAGGGGAAGCCGAACAGGCCGTAGTAGGCCGCGATGAGGAGCAGCCCGCCCGTCCCGCCCAGTACGGCCGCGACGCTGAACCGCTGCCAGCGGCCAGGCATCCAGCCGTCCTGCACCGCCGTGTACACCGCCGCCGCCGCGGTGACCTCCTGCACCAGCATGAGCAGCGCCAGGACCCGGACCACCAGCCACCCGGACAGGACCGCCGGCCACGCCCCGGCCTGGTTCACCGAGAACAGCACGATCAGCATGATGAACGCCACCACCGCCGCGAGCAGCCCCACGCCGGTCCACGCCATCCTGCGCAGCCGCCGCCGGATCGCGGGCCACTGCGGCGAACGGGCGGGCGCGAGCACGTCCCGTCCGCGCAGCCGCACCACGAACTCGGTGACCGGCGCCGCGACGTACGCCACCGTGGTCAGCGTCAGCACCAGGGTGAGGATGGCCCCTCCGGCGTACCACGGCGCCTGCGGCACGTCGGCCGTCTCGTACCGCTGCACGGGCGTGGCGCCCGCGATCTGCGCGCCCTGCGGCGGCGGCGCCGTGGCCGGCAGACCGAGAACCCAGTTGGCCAGCGTCTCCAGGTAGCCCTTGGTGAACGGCCCGCCGTTGACCCGCATCGCGTGGTCGGCGCCGCCGATGAACCGGATCGTGTAGTCGCTGTTGCCCGCCGCCTTCAGCCCCGCCGTCAGCTTCTGGGTGCTCTCCACGAACGGGATGGACGGGTCCATCGTCCCGTACAGCGCCAGCACCGGCTGGGTGATTTCCTCCAGCGCCGGGTCCGGGTTGTACCGCAGGAAGTCGAACCCGACGCCGCCCATGGCCTTGCCGAGCAGCTCGCGCACCCCGGCCGGCGCGTGCAGCCGTTCGAGCTGCTCGTTCAGCGCCCAGGCCACCTGGCGCAGCGGCGTGACGTTGGGGGAGGAGACCAGCACGGCGAACCCCACGTCGAGGTTCCGCGCCGCGAGCGGGATGACCCAGCTGCCCTCGCTCACCCCCCACAGGCCCACGCGCGCCGGGTCCACGTCGGGGCGCTGCTTCAGCACCTCGATCATCCGCAGCGCGTCGTCGGCGAGCAGGTTGAAGTCGCGGTGCCGGAAGTCGTACCCGACGGTGCGCTTGTCGTAGGTCAGCGTCACCACCCCGGCGCGGGCCAGCCAGGTGGCCTGTGTGGTGAACTCGCCGCGCAGGCCGGGCCCCGAGCCCTGGACGAACACCATCGCCGGGTGGCGGCCCGGGGTGAGCGGTGCCCGGATGGTGGCGTCGAGCGAGACGTCCTTGACCGGGACGGTGAGTTCCCTGGAGGTGATCGCGCCGTCATGGCGGACGGGGCGGTACTCGGTGGCCGGTTGCGGCGGGAGATGCTGGAAACTCGTGTTCTCGGTGAGCCGCGGCGGGTCGAAGGCGGGGGGTGACAACAGGTATCCCGTCGCCGCCAGCGCCGCCAGCAGCACGCCGATGGCCACGCTCAGACGGCCCCGGTCGCTCACGCCACCTCCTTGGTCGGGGCGGCTCGTCGTGGCGAGGGCTTTTCCGCCCGAAAATGACCTCCGATCAGTAGGTTAAGTCACGCGGGTGGAACGATGGTGCGCGAGGGGCCGCATTTGTCATTGGGACCTGTTAGCTTCCTGCGTCATGCGTCTCCTGCATACCTCGGACTGGCACCTTGGCCGGGCTTTTCACCGCGAAAGCCTCATCGACGCCCAGGCCGCCTTCGTGGACCACGTGATCGCCACGGTGCGGTCCGAGCGGGTCGACGCTGTGGTGATCGCCGGGGACGTCTACGACCGCGCGCTGCCCTCGGTGGACGCGGTCGAGCTGTGCGGTGAGGCGCTGCGACGGCTCGCCGACGCCGGGGCCCGCACCGTCCTGATCAGCGGCAACCACGACTCGCCGCGCAGGCTCGGCTTCGGCGCCGGGCTGATCGACGCGTCCGGGGTGCACCTGCGCACCGACCCCGCCGGGGTCGGCCGTCCCGTGCTGATCGACGGCGTGGCGGTGTACGGCATCCCCTATCTGGAGCCCGACATGGTGCGCGTCCCCTGGGGCCTCGCCGAGCGGGGCCACGCCGCGGCGATCGAGCACGCCATGGGCCTGATCCGGGCCGACCTCGCCTGGCGCGGCACGCCGTCCGTCGTGCTGGCCCACGCGTTCGTGACCGGGGGCGAGGCCAGCGACAGCGAGCGGGACATCAGCGTCGGCGGTGTGCCGCACGTCCCCCTGTCCGCCTTCGCCGGAGTCGACTACGTGGCCCTCGGCCACCTGCACGGCCGCCAGCGGATGACCGATTCCGTGCGTTACTCGGGTTCCCCCCTCGCGTACTCCTTCTCCGAGTCCGACCACGTGAAAGGCTCCTGGCTGGTCGACCTCACCCCGGGAGCCCTGGCCACCACCTTCGTCCCCGCCCCCGTCCCCCGCCCGCTGGCCCGCCTCCGGGGACACCTGGACGACCTGCTCACCTCCCCTCACTGGTCGCCGTACGAGGACCACTGGCTCCAGATCACCCTCACCGATCCCATCCGCCCCAAGTCCGCCATGGACCGCCTCCGCGCCCGCTACCCCCACACCCTGAACCTGATCTTCGCCCCCGAAGGCGCGACCCCCACCCCCCGCACCCCCCGCCTGGCCGGCCGCCCCGAGATCGACGTCGCCCTCGACTTCATCCGCGACGTCCGGGGCGAGCCCGCCGACCCCGCCGAACGATCCCTCCTGCGCCGGGCCATCGAATCCTCACGCACCAAGGAGACCCTGGTTTGACCCCCCGAAGCCTCCGGCCCGCGACTCCGGCGTCACGGTGGTCCGTGCGTCGGGTGCCGGGCCGGGCCGGGGTGGAGTGTGTGCGTCGGGTGCTGGGCCGGGCCGGGGTGGAGTGTGTGCGTCCGGTGCTGGTCAGGGCCGGGGTGGAGTGGGTGCGTCCGGTGCCGGGCCGGGCCGGGGTGCGGCGGTGCGTCATGGATTCCGAGCCGGCCAGGCGCGTGGCCGTGGTGTCGCGACGGTCCATGGCCGGGGCTCGGGCTTCGGTGTGGCGAGGGCGGTGGCCGGGATGAGGCTGCACCGGTTGTCACTGACGGCGTTCGGCTCGTTCCCCGGCCGGGAGGAGGTCGACTTCGACGCGCTGGGCGAGGCCGGTCTGTTCCTGGTGCACGGCCCTACCGGCGCGGGCAAGACGACCGTGCTCGACGCGGTGTGCTACGCGCTGTACGGCCGGGTGCCCGGGCAGCGCGACAGCGCGCGCCGGTTGCGGTGCGACCACGCGCCGCCCGACCGAGCCCCGAAGGTGGTCCTGGAGACGACACTGCGCGGCAGGCGCCTGAGGATCGCCCGTTCCCCCGCCTGGGATCGCCCCAAGCTACGAGGCACAGGCCTCGTGGAGGAGAAACCCAAGATCCTGCTGGAGGAGCTGACCGCCTCCGGCGAGTGGACGTTCCGCTCCAGCCGCTTCGACGAGGCCGGCGACCTGATCGGCTCCCTGCTCGGCATGAACGCCGACCAGTTCTGGCAGGTGGCCATGCTGCCCCAGGGAGACTTCGCCCGCTTCCTCCGCGCCGACGGCGACGACCGCCGCAAACTCCTGGAAAAACTCTTCTCCGTCCGCCTCTACACCGCCATAGAACAATGGCTGGCCGACCACCGCACCCAAACCGGCCAAGACCGCCAATCCCTCCGCCACCACCTCGACTCAACCCTCAACCACATGCGAGGCGCCGCCGGCCCCCTCCTCTCCCCCTCCGCCCCTACCGGCCTGGGCACTCCTGCGGATCAGGAAGCTCGCACCGAGCCCGGTACTCCCGGCATCCCGGTCGAGTCCGGTGTGTCGTCCGAGCTGGACAGCCCGGTAGGAGTAGGCACTCCTGCCGGTAAGGACATCCCCGCCGAGCCCGGTACTCCCGCCATGTCAGGCGAGTCCGGTGCGACCGCCGCGTCCGGAACGCCGGTCGGGCATGGCGCGTCGGCCGGGAACGACACCACCTCAGGACTCGGGTGGCCGGACGCGGAGGCGGAACCTGCGGAGTGGGCCGCCGCGCTGCTGGCCAAGGCCGCCGGGGTGCACGACGAGCAGAAGCGGGCCGCCGAGGCGAGCGCGGCGGTCCTGCGGGCGGCCAGGGACGGGCTGGAGAGCGGACGCGAGCTGGCCAAACTCCAGCGCGCTCACGCGGAGGCCCTGGCGCGCAAGGACGAACTGGACCGCGGCGCGGACGAACGTTCCGACCTGGAGACCATGCTCGCCGAGGCGGCCCGCGCCGACCGCGTCCTCCCGTTGGTCCAGCAGGCCGAGCAACGCGCCGAGGCCGCCGCCAAGGCCAAGGGCCTGGCCGCCGACGCCATAGCCCGCGCCCTACCCCTGCTCACCCCCACCGCCGACACCCGGATCAGTAACGAAGAACCTCCAAATCCCGGCCGTGACCGTCCAGCCGCTTCGACGAAGCTCGAAGAAGGCCGGGCGGGCGGGCCCAGCGTGTCCGCGGCCCCCCATTCGGGCGGGCAAGTTGATGCGGGACGGGCTCGGCCGGTTGAGGGAGTAGGACGGGAGTGGGTACGCCGGGATGATCTTGCCCGGTTGGAGGGGGGTGCGGAGGGCGGTGCGGTGGGGGTGTCGTCCGAGGGCCTCCACTCGGACGGGCAAGGCGGTGCGGTGGGGGTGTCGTCCGAGGGCTTCCATTCGGGCGGGGAAGTTGGTGCGGGACGGGCTCGGCCGGTTGAGGGAGTAGGACGGGAGTGGGTACGCCGGGATGATCTTGCCCGGTTGGAGGGGGGTGCGGAGGGCGGTGCGGTG
>NZ_JBHSRF010000136.1:0-11333 GCF_042658925.1 Sphaerisporangium aureirubrum | reverse complement strand
TCGCCGCTATGAACGGCGAGCCGACCACTTCGCACCTTCGTCGCCATCGCCGCAGCCCCCATCTGCTACCGCCGACTAACCAAATGAGTCACTGTCTAAGTCCCTCGCCAGGTTGGTGTCGCCTCGTCCGTTATGCGCTTGCTGGTGTTGTCGATCATGGCGATGTGGATCATGGCTTCGGAGCTGGCGGGCAGGGTCTCGTAGTCGCGGGCGAGGCGGCGGTGGAGCATGAGCCAGCCGAGGGTGCGTTCGATTACCCAGCGTCGCGGAAGGGCGTGGAAGCCACGGGTTTCAGGGTCGCGGTGGACGACCTGGGCGTGGATGCCGAGGGTGGCGGCGTGGTCGGCGAACTGTTTCTTGAAGCCGGTGTCGACCCAAGTCAGGCTGATGGTGGGGTGGTCGTTTTTGGCCTTGTCCAGGACGCGGATGCCGGCCTGGTTCTCCGAGACGGACGCGGCGCAGACGGTCACGGCCAGTAGTAGTCCGAGGGTGTCGGTGGCGACGCCCCGCTTCCGGCCGACGATCTTCTTCGCTGCATCCGTTCCCTGGGTGCTGGCTGGTGGGTTGGTGGAGGTCTTGATGGTCTGGGTGTCTATGATCGCGGCCGTGGGTTCGGGGGTACGGCCGTCCTTGGCGCGGGCCAGGCCGGTGAGGTCGTAGTTCAGCCGGGCGAAGATGCCCTGGTCACGCCAGGCGGCGTAGTAGGAGTAGACGGTGCCGTGGGGCGGGAAGTCGTGCGGGAGGTAGGACCAGGCGATGCCGGTCCGGTTGAGGTAGAGGATGGCGTTGAAGATGTCGCGTAGATCGGTGGGGGCGGGCTCTCCGGTGGGGCGGCGTTCGAGGCGGGCTTGGCGCCAGGCGGTCAGGGTGGGTTCGATCAAGGCCCAGCGGGCGTCGGAGATGTCGGACGGGTAGGCGCGTCGGGGGTTCACATTCGATCGGTATGTCAGACCGCCCGTGAGAGTTGGCAACCTCCGAAACATGGCGTGTCCAGGACATGTCTACGCCAGACGGAATCGGGGTCGGCTCATCTCACCAAACAGACATCGACACGCTCCGCCCGGGCCCACGAACCGGGATGTTCTTCTCCAACGCCGCGAGTGGCTCCCCTCGCAAAAGATGCGCATGCCCGCAGACCATCCCAAAATGCCCTCTAAGAGGGCGTTTGACCCCAACAGTTCCGTCTGATCGGCATTAGGCGCCTAGCCAGGTGGGGGGATTCGCCGGTGAAACGACGGATCATGAGGTCAATCATGGTGAGGTCTCCCACAACCGGCAAGCGACGGTGCTCCCCTGCTGGCGTTGACCTGCTGAACGGTTGTCCGATCGCGCAGCAAATGTCACCACGGCGCCGATCGCATGCTGGCACCGCTTCGTCAGATCATTGCTGCGACACCGCCACAGCGCCGTTCACCGGCCACACCAGGGAGAGCCGACGTGAGCCTCACATCCGCGAACCTGAACTTGACCGACCCCACGAGGGGGTACGCGCACTTCGTCCTCTACGTCGAGGCCAGGATCGGCGTTGCGGGTGCGGCGTGGAACGCCACGGTGATCATCGAGCGGCAGTCCCCCTACGCGCGGGAGTGGCAGGGGCGCCTGATCCGCTGCGAGCCGAACCCGCTGCACGCCACGTTCGTTGACAACCGCGAGATCCCCGAGCTGTTCCACCCATGCGTGGACGAGGACGAAGAGAGCCCTGTGGCCATTTCGGGTTCGGGCTGCGTCTGCCGCCAGACCTTCTACGATCCGGAATTCGGCCTACCCGTCGTCGCAAAGCATTACCGACCGGTCGGTGGGCGCACCGACCTGTGGACTTACACCACCTACGCACCTTTGGGCCTGCGCCCCGGTGATGTCATCGCCAGCCTGGTCATCGACCGGATCAGCGGCTTGTTCTGGAGTCGCACCACCGAAGGGACACTCTCGCTGTTGCCCGAGCGCAACGGCCACGGCTACCAGGTCGGCTACGCAGGCGCAGGACCGGTTGAGCTCGCCGAATACCTGCACAAGCTGATCGCCTCCGACGGACGGGACACCGCCATCGAAGGCCTGCCGCACGGACAGGACGTCGATCCGCGAATCCTGGCATGGGTGAGAAGCCCGGACGCCAACCGCACGCAGGAATTGACGATGGAGCAGCTGAAGGCCATCCAACGTGGGTAACGGCATGCTCTTCTAATAGCTCTATGCATTGGCGCAGGAGCCGGTCGCGGTGGAGCGTGCGGCAAAGGATCAAGGAAGCGCTCGGCTGATACGTGCTGACGATGTCACCTCTCGAACCCCGGACCCGCTGATTAAGAGTCGGCGGGCAAACGCCCACCCGAGTGCCAGGCCATGTCTGCACATACCAGTTTGTGCCAGATTATCCATAGATCCGCTGATTTTTCTGCCGCGAGATGCCGTCCCGTGCCGAATCGCTCCGGAACATTCGAGCACAAAGCGAGCCCACACCCCGACACGGGCGACATCACAGTGAGTAGCCCAGGACGTAACGCCCCCTCCGCCAGGCGAACTCTCTACTCACTATAAGATCGCCATTGATGACGGATATCCAGTTGAGGCGGTGGACGCGCCTTGGCGCATCGCAGCCGACCCCCGGCGGCCAGCGCGCCCCCACCTAAGCTTCAGGTGAGCCCGCCGCGAACCAGTAGTGGTCCGTATTGAGCGACTGGGCCAGTGTACGACGTAGCGCGAGGTCGGCCACATCCCGGCGCTGGACTCCCCGCAGTACGTGCACCTGTGGGTGTACAGGCCGAGCGAGGCCATCGGTGACGGGTTCGCCGAGTTCAACGTGCCCCCTGGCATTGGCCGTCGCAGGGGGCCATCATGCTGACCAGGATGGCCACAATCGAGCAGTACCGCAGGCAGTACAGCGCCGCAAGGAGACATTCCCGCCGTTCCCACTGCGCCGTGGTTAGTGCTCATCTTTGTGATGGTGCTCCAGCATCGTCAATATTGGGATTTCATTGAGTTGGCACTTTTTCGTCAGAATTTGTGCCGCGACGAGAAGTGGAACCGTGTGGCTTATTTACACGTCTTCCCCATGAGTATAAATGCATGACTAGCTGAATTGCCGCAAAGATGGCAAATATCGCAAGCCAGCAGATAGAAAGTATCAAGTCGTCTGCCAGACCTATCAACGACAAGGGCCATGAGAGGAGGAGGATCATGCATAAGCCTACGACCGCCACGGATGCGAGCTTGACCTTTGCACTGGCACGTTTAAGGTGGACCGACGGGGCAGCCCATAGTAATAATAGCAATACCACTCCAACGACGCTGTCTAGCGATGAATAAGCTCCCTCTGCTTGCGTAACCGACACAACGGCGGCCACAGCTGCCAGCACGAGTGCTGCGGGGCCGTCCTTTAGGCGAGAATTTTCATCTATGGTGGTTTGGTTCACGGAACGCCGATCATAGTCCACTTAAATTTCTGATTAGGCAACCTTAGAGCCTGCTGACGAAGGATTTGATTGTTGAGGCCAAGACCGGGATGCCCCGGTTCGCATCTTCGGTGATACGTCTGCGGACAGGAGCGGGCTCCTGGTAGCTGAGGTGTTGTCTACGCATCTCGGCAGCCAGGAGCCCGTGGTTGTCTGTTTACACGCCCGCGTCGTCGGACGCCAGTGGTTGCGCCTCACCGGGGTGCCGATGTCATGGCCGCAGGCCGTCATATCCATCGGACCTGACCGATGCCGAGTGGACCGTCCTGGAGGGCGAGGCGCGGGCGTGCATGGCCGAACTGGTCGCGGCCATGGGCAGGCCGATGGTGCATGACCTACGCGCGGTGCTGGACGCGATCGGCTATGTGACCAGGTACGGGATCGAGTGGCGGGCCGTGCCGGTCGACTTCCCGCCGCATGAGGCGGTGTACGCCTTCTTCCTGCGCTGGTCGCGGCGTGGTCTGCCCGAACGGCTCGCCGGGCGGCTACGCGGCCGCCTGCGGGTCATGGCCGACCGTGGCGAGTTGCCGACGGCTGGGTGCATCGACTCCCAGACGGTCAGAGCGGCCGAGATCGTCGGGGCCGCGGCCTGCGGTTATGACGCGGGCAAGAAGATCAAGGGGCAGAAGCGGCATATCGCGGTCGACACGCTCGGGCTGCTGTTGTGCGTGATCGTCACCGCCGCGTCGGTTCAAGACCGTGACGGCGCGCACCCGCTGCTGGCCCGGCTGCGGGGAAAGTTCTCCACCATCGCGCTGGTGTGGGCGGACGGCGGCTACGCCGGACGCCTGATCACCTGGGCCGGGCAAGCCCTGGGCCTGGCCGTCACCATCGTCAAGCGCTCCGACGACCTACGCGGTTTCGTCGTCCTGCCCCGCAGGTGGGTGGCAGAACGCACATTCGCCTGGCTGACCCGTTACCGCCGGCTCGTCCGGATCTACGAACGCAAGCCCGCGCACCACGAAGACATGATCTGGTGGGCCACCGTGCACCAGATGACCCGCCGCCTGACCCGCGAACTGGCAGGCCGGCCGCCTCATGGCCGCTGGAGCGACCCGCCGCCGCTTCCAGAGCTGTCCAGTCCCGACCGGCGCGGCAAGGTCCTGGAACTCCTGGCCGCCCAGCCCTGGCGGGCCTGGAAAGGGGCCGAACCGGCCGCCATCCTCGGGATCGAGAACGTCAACAGCTTCCGCGTCCAACTGTCCCAATGGTCACACCAGGGCTACATCAACAAGATCGGACCAGCCCTCTATGGTCCCATCCCCACGAGAACTTAAGCCTTCGTCAGCAGGCTCTTACACCGTGGCCGCCGCCCCTAGCCCGTATAGCGACCAGTCTCGTCGCTGCCTGTCTTCCGTTAAGGCGTCACCAGCATCAGGGCTTTGCCCTGCCGCCGCAAACCTCTCCGGCACATCAGCGCGCCCCAGCCAAGGGCGGTCCTTCGAGGCGGCGTACATCCGGCTAATCCCGTTTGCCATGAGCGGCTCGTGTGTGCCAGACCCGACTTAGGAGATGATTCGGGGTTTGCCGATAGCGCTGGGCTGTGACCTGTAAGTTCGTCTCGCGAGGAGGCTGAACTTGCGCACTAATGATGGCCGTAGAGTGGCTCGGTGCCGTATGTCAGGACGGTGAGGACGAAGTCGGGTGCCACAGCGGTGCAGGTTGTGTTCTCTTCGCGGTGGGGATCGCGGGACATCGAGCACATCGGCTCGGCCCACGACGAGGCCGAACTGGAGACGCTGAAGGTCGCGGCAAGGCAGATGATCGCGGGCGGCCGGGGTGAGCTTGACCTGGGCCTGGAGGTTGCCCGGCAGTGCGCCTGCCGAAATCCCCGTCCACACAGTTCAATCGGCATGCGAGTATTCGTGAAGGATTCCGCCGAGCCGGTCCCGTCGGTGTACGTTCAGGTCGGCGACTGTGGCCGGATCTGTGGTTGGGTCCGGGCCGGCGCGTAGTGGAGCCACCTGGTCCAGGGCTTGATTGGGTCTGTGCTGGTTGTAGAACTCCTCATACTCGCGCAGGACATGCCGTAGGTGGCGTTCGTTCCAGAGCAGGCAGCGGTCCAGGAGCTCGCGGCGGCACGATTGCACCCACCGTTCCATGACCGAGTTCATCCGCGGGATACAGATGCCGGTAAGCACCGTGTGGATGCCGGAGTCGGCGAGGATCTCCTCCATGAGGGCCGGGAACTTCCCGTCCCGGTCCCTGATCGGATAGCGAGCCCGGCAGCCGGCGTCCTCCAGGTCCATCACGAGATTTTTGATCGCCTGGATGACCCAGGTGGCGGTCGGGTGGGCAGTGGTGCCCAGCACACGGACCCGTCTGGTGGCGTGCTCGATGACAGCCAGAATGTATTGCCGCTGCCCGTTCAGGGTGACGGTCTCGATGAAGTCGCAGGCCGGCAGCGCGTCGGCTTGGGAACGCAGGAAATCGGCCCATGTAGTGGATGCCCGTGCCGGGGAGGGATCCACGCCTTCCTGCTTGAGGATCCTCCCAAATGGTGGAAGGCGCGATCTTGATGCCGAGAGTGGCGAGCTCGCCGTGCACTCGCCTGTAACCCCACGAGGGATTCTCCCGGACCAACCGCAGAATGAGCACACGGATGGAGCGCACGGATGGAGCGCACGGTGGGCGGGCGCCCCTGCCGCTTGGGCCGGCAGGTACGGGCGTGACGCTGCTTCAGCAGATCGCGGTGCCAGCGAAGGACTGTATCGGGACGCACGAGCAGGCGCAGTCGGCGTAGGACCTGGCGGGGCAGAGATGTCAGGAGCGCGGCGAGGAAGGCGCGATCCTCCGGAGCGAACCTCACTTTGGTCTCCGCGCCGAGCTGTCTTTCAAGAATGGTGATCTGGTGGCGCAGAGCAAGGATTTCGACGTCCTTGTCCCTATCCCCCATCGGCAGCAGCCGCAGCGCGGCAAAGGCGTTCCTGACGGTCAGATAGGCCAGGCGAAGGAGCACAAGTGATCATCCTGCCTCACTCGGTTCCCTCTCAGATGGCTGGAGATCGCGTCACGCCAAGCGAAACCCTACAAGGCTATGACCTGGCCGGATGGCATTATCGGCAGGAGCAGTGTTCGGCGCCAAGGACGCGCTCTTGGATGGGGAGAAGCGCCGCGTACTGGGCGGGGGCGGCAGCCGCGTCCCCCGCCGTTCCCGTCCGCGCTGCGCCGCAGCGCGGCGGGGAAGTCTCCCACCCCGTCCTAAGCGAAGATGCCCTACTGCGGCCTGATCCGGTGCAGGCGGTTGAACTCCTGCACGCAGGCCTGGTCGATCCGGCTGCGCCGGGTAGCGCTGGCCGCGGCCGCCGCTGCAGGGTCGTGCCCGTACAGCCGCGCGTACACCTCGGCGACCGCCGCGGCGGCGCCCACGGCCACCAGCGTCGCCGACCCGATGCCGAGCAGGTCAGGTGCAGCGCGTATGCCGTCGGCGTCATCCTCGGTGATCGCGTCGCGCAGCATCCACTCCATGCTGTGCACCACTCCGGAGGTGAGCTGATAGCCCGCGGGGCGATCTGGGAACTGCTCGTTCACCAGGTCGGTCAAACTCGGGTCCAGGCGAAGGTACTCACCAGCGCCGGGACGCCTGATGCCCGCAGGGCGGCCGTCGCCTCGGAGGCGCACATCAAGGCCGGCTCTCCTCACCATCGCGACGAACTCGTCCCGGGCCCGCGTGGTGGTCTCCAGCGCGTGCACCTTGACGGGGTGCCCGTCGGGGAGGTCGTGGATCGCCGACACCTCCAGGGAGCGGCTGCGCAGCCCCAGTCGCGCAGCGCGCAGCACCCGTTCCTGGTACCCGGCCGTCGGGCTCAGCAGGTTGCAGATCTGAGCCGCGGCCTCGGCGGTGACCCGGCTCACGGTCATATGCGCATACAGCGGCACCCGGGGCCCGGTGAGCGCCACGGTGAGCATCGCCAGGTGGTCGAACAGGTTGAGCAGGATCCTGCGGGCCGTGCGATGCGCCTCCTCCCAGAGCGTCTGGTTGTCCGTTGACGAAACTCGCCGTATCTCTCGCTCGGCCAGGTACGGGGAACCCGGGCAAGCCTGCTGGGCGACGGTCTCCACGACGGCCTTCAGCGCGTCGAACTCCTCCCCCGACACCTCGGCGCAGCACGTGACGAGCGGCGGTAGCGGCGTGCCGGGTTCGGTCGCGGTCGCGGTCATCCACCGACTGTAGAGGCTCGGCATTCCGCCGGAATACCTGTTTGTACGGCCGCACGGCGTGACCAGCCGCGGCCAGATCATCCGGTCATAGGCCGTCCTATTCCTACGGCACCTGGGCGAGGTTCCCCCTTCAGGGTCGGAGCCGCTCCAGCCGTGATCACCATTGCTACGAAGAACGGCCGTGACCGCCCAGATGAGCGGAGTAGAACCCGCCTGAAAGGCACCCTCACAGAGAAAATACGCCCGGTATCGCTACCGCCACGCCTACGCCCTCTGGCAACCCCCCGCCGACGCTGGCGAGACCGATGCGCTGGAGCAGCTGGCCGTGATGCGGGAGGAGGCTGGGGACCGGCAGGATGCCGAGCGCCTGGCCCGCGCCGCCGCCAACCGCGCCGCCCACCTGCCCGCCCTGGGGATATCGTTGAACAACCACGCGCTCCGGCTGGCGGAGGTAGGGCGGCCGGACGAGGCGCTGCCGATCTGCGAGGAAGCCGTGCGGCTGCGCCGGAGGCTGGTCGAGCTCAACCGCGCCGCCCACCTGCCCGACCTGGCCGGCTCGCTGGACAACCACGCCGCCCTGCTGGCATGGGTGGGGCGGCCGGATGAGGCGCTGCCGATCTGCGAGGAAGCCGTCAGCCTCTATCGGGAGCTGGTCGAGCTCAACCGGGACGCATACCTGCCCGACCTGGCGATGTCGGTGAACAACCACGCGATGTGGCTGGCGGAGGTGGGGCGGCCGGACGAGGCGCTGCCGGTCAGCCAGGAAGCCGTGCGGCTGCGCCGGGAGCTGGTCCAGCTCAACCAGGACGCCTACCTGCCCGGCTATACCAAGAGCCTCGTTGTCCTTGGACTTGTGCTGATCGAGGGCGCCTGCTTCCGAAAAGCGATCGCCTCCTTGGTCGAGGCTTTCAGCACCGGGCAACACCTGCCCGACTACGCCCAGGGCATCATCGGCACGATCATCGATCTGCTGCGCCGCGCCCATGCCGGGGACGCCACCGGGGTGAGTCAAGAATTTCGTGCGCTCACCGGTCAGGACGTCCCCGAGTGGATGAAGCAACCGCCCACGTCCGAGAGGTGAGGGACAAGTCGGCCGCCGCTCCAGGGTCTGCTCTCGGCCGTCTGGGAAGGTGTACCTTTCTGGACACGATAACGACCAGGCGTGATTCCGTCCAGAAACCTCAGTCCAGAAAGTCGATGCGTCAGGGGGCGAACAGGACGCGGGATTCGAGGTCCAGGTGGGTTGTGGGTGCGGCGGCCGGCGGGGTGAGGTTGAGGATCCAGTTGCCGAACCGGCGGATGACGTGGGTGATGTAGGGCGAGATGGTGGTCAGGTCGTCGGGGGCGGCGGGCCGGCCAGTCGACCAGCCGCGCCCGTGCCCGGTGACGACCGGCGAGCTCGGGGACCGCCTGGCCGCGCTGGCCGCCGGCGCCGGCCCCACCCCGCCCACCGCACCGGAGGTACGCCCTCGGCCCCGGCCCCGGCGCACCCCGCTGCAGGCCCGCCTGGCCGCGCTGGCCGAGGGACGGAAGACCCAGGACCTTCCCCGCCTGCCCGACGACCCGACGATCCGACGGCCCGCCGCCCCGATCGGCCCTCCGCGAGGGTCCGGGCGACCCAGGCCACCACGCTGGCCCGTCCGCGCAGGTGCCGAACGGGTCTCCTCGCCCCCGGCCTGAAAGTGTGGCCGACGCTTGCCGCCGGTCAAGTCCGCTCCCTCGCTGATGCTCGGTCGGCGGACTGGACAGTCGGCTGCGCACCGACCGGAAGGGCCCTCGGGGGACGAGCTCTGTCAGACGCAGCTGGTCTGAAGGGTGCCGCCGTACGCGCCCAGTTCAACGTAGGCATAGGTGCATAGGTTCGGCGAGTAGATCATGTAGGTCCACCAGTTGGTTCCTGATCGGATCCGGCTGTAGTTGGTGGCGGGCTGGACAACCTTGAAATTGTTGATCGTCCCCGAGACGCCGCGTAGGCGTGCCCAGTTGGTCTTGCAGGTCGGGGACCAACGCAGGTCCAGGTAGATTTCGGCGGCATACACCTTGTCGGTGGCGACGGTGACTGCGTCGGCCGCGCAGCCGGTCGCTTGTGGGTCCTGGCCCGAACAGAAGTCTCCGTAGCAGCTGACCGCCGCTGTCGCGTGCGCTGGCATGGCCAGCGCCGCACCGCACGCGACCGCCGCGACGACGGCTGCGCCCAGCCGGGCGAGCAGCGGACGGTGTCCCCACATTGTTGTCCTCATCATGTCGCTCTCCTTGGTCTACGCCAGCTCTTGGCGTGGCCCGGTCTCCTCAGGCCTGGAGGCAGCGTGTGATTGTCCGTTTTGGACGTCTAGCTCCGAGCGCTCTTCGCGCAGGTCAACTCCGGACAACTCCCAATTGTCCGGGGAGGCCCCAGCTCGGCGCTCCTACCAGGTTGGCCGCAATCGTTTCCCTCACCACAAGGCCATCGCCTGCCACGCCTAGCAGGGGGCAGGATTATTCACCGAGCGCGTGAAAGGAGTCCTTCCATGAGCAATGGCCGGTCCAACGGTCCTAAACGAGGCCGGCCCCCCTCAGCGCCGCCCGACCAGCCGGCACCGGTGAATGAGCTGGCGAACTGGCTGCGCACCGAACTCGACCAGGCAGGACTGACCTACCGCGACCTGGCCTCGCGGATCAATTACGGCAAGACCACGATCTCCGAGACGCTGCGTCGGCCCCAGCCCCCCGACTGGGCGTTCGTGCAGGCGGTGCTGACTGCGATCGCCGGGCAAGACGCCCGCGCACACGACCGACTGCTGTCGGCCGGCCGATCTCGGTGGGAGCGGGCAGCACTGCCCGCCGATGGGCCAAACGCTCCTGCCGGCTTGCCGCACACCACTACGCCGGGCGCGCGGCCGGTTGAGCCTGGCACCCCTCTTGGGGACCGGAACGCCGAGTTGGAGCAGGGGCGAGCGGCCGAGGTTGATGCGGTGGGCGGCCAGCTATCTGGCACGCCGCCCTCTATCGTGGCCCGCTGGTCCTCTGCCCTGAGACCTGCGGTGTGGTGGACCACTGGATCTTTGGTCCTGATCTTGACCTTCGTGCTGGCGTTCGTCTGGGCGCGGCCACACACGGCGACCCCGCAGCGGGCGGGCTCATCGCCCGCCCTCCCTTCGCTGACCGCCTCGCATCCCCGTATCCCTGGCGACTCCTCCGCCTTCGTCCGCGATGTCACCTACCCCGATGGCAGCACTGTCGCAGTAGGCCAGCGCTTCGCCAAGACGTGGGAGATCCGCAACACCGGCGCGGTCTCCTGGCGCGGCCGATATCTGACACGGCAGGGCACCAACGACCCGGGCCTGTGCGCCTTACCAGCTATGACACCCATCCCCGACACCAGACCCGGGCAGACCGCGCAGATCACAGTGATGATCACCGCACCGTCCCTTCCCGGTTCCTGTCGGGTGGACTGGAAGATGACTGACGTCAACGGCCAGCACTATTTCCCCCAGCTGCAGGGCTTGTTCATGATCATCAACGTCACTGAATAATTAGGCCTGTCGGTAAGAGTGCTGCAGAAAGAGGGAATCGCCGCAGGTCAGCGTTGTATCCTTGAATTTTCGCCATTGCTACCCGGGACCCTGTGGGGCCCGAATACCCGGATTTGGTTACGCGACCTGGGAGTATTCGTTGATCAGTCCGCCGAGGATCTTGCGCCGGATAACGCGTGCCTGCTCGATATTGATTGCTTCTGAGCCAGGGTCT
>NZ_JBHSRF010000135.1:0-11411 GCF_042658925.1 Sphaerisporangium aureirubrum | reverse complement strand
GACAACGACATCGGCACACACCACACAAAACCACCAACTATCGCCCTCACCATCCAACACCACAACAAGATCAACTTAAGCTAAGTGGCATTGGGGCAAGCCCCCACACCCCCGGCCCTGCCGGGCTCCCGCTCCCCGTCGACCTGCTGAGCTGGCTCGATCTCACGGTTCCTGCCCGCTACCGCGCTTCCCGGTGTGTATTTAAATGACAGTTCAGGCCGGGAGTTCCGTCCCGGCCTGCTCGGCGAGCATGTAGCCGGCGTACCAGGCGGGCCAGTCCGGGTCCCGTTCACCGGTGCGCTTCTCGTGTTCACCGTGGGCGGCCTCGGCGCGCCGCAGTGCTCCCGCGAGTTCGCCGACGGTGGTGTAGGAGGCAGGGGCGGCGTCCACGCGTCCCGGCAGCCGGGCGGTGATCTCCTGCAGTACCCAGGTGTTGCCGTCGGGGTCACCGAAGGAGGCGAAGGAGCTGTAGGTGCGCCGTTCAGGGTCCCGGCCGGCGGCTCGGCCGTTCGGGCCGACGTGGTAAATCTCCTCCACACCGACGCCGGCCGCGATCAGCGCGTTCCTGGCGGCTTCGATGTCGGAGACGATCACATACGAGGTGGCCGAACCCGGGGTCGCCGAGGTGAGGTTCGCGCCGAACAGCACCGAGCATCCGGAGCCGGGCGGAGTGAGCTGCACCAGGCCCGGCGGGGTGATGTCCAGCCGCCAGCCGAGTCCGACGTAGAACTCCTTTGCCCGCTCGACGTCCGAGACGGGAACGACCACCATCTCGATCTTCATGTCGAAGCTTGCGGCGCTTTCGCCGTTGGTGCTCATCGCGGCCTCCGTGGTGGTGTCGGTGTCCTCGTTCGAACGTTATCCCGCACCGTCCTGATCGCCGCGCCGATGCCGTCGGCCGGGCCGGGGTGCCTCTCGCCGGGCCCCCCATGGCATGCGTGCGACCGCCCGGGGTTCCGTCCCGGACAATTCAGGAGAGCCTCCATGCCCGCCGGGCACAGAGGCTCTCCTGTCACGTCTTCAGTGGCTGTCGCGGGCTAGGTTCCAGCCGGGCAGTCCGCGATGACGACGCCGCTGTTGTCCTTGGCCACGTCGTTGCCCCAGCGGCTCAGGTAGTAGGCCGAGACCCACTGGTTCTGCCAGGGGTTGCCGGTGTCGAGGTCCGTCCGCAGCCACCAGTGGTTGAAGCTGCTGCCGACCTGGACGTTGGGGCCCCAGCGCTTGCAGTAGACGTAGTTGAGGCCGGCGAAGAGGGTGCCGGTGCGGGGACCACCCGGGTACGAGTAGCCCGGCGCGTCGGCGAAGGTGTCCACCCAGTACTTGGCCGGCGTGGGGGGCGCGCTGCCGCCGCAGTTGGTGCTGACCATGCTGAACGGGCGGTTGGGGTCCATGCTGATGTACTGGCCCTGGATCACCGGATTCACGATGTGCTGGTTGTCCCCGTCGCTCTCGCTGTTGGGGTTGTAGAGCTGCTCGTAGTGCAGGTGGGCCACGCCGGTGCCCACGTTCCCCATGTAGCCGATGATGTCGCCGCGGCTGACCGGGCCGACCCCTCGGCGGCCGGTCATGTGCAGGTAGACGGTGAACCAGCCGCCCCCGTGCCTGATCTCCAGCCCACCCGGGTTGAACAACTCATGGATGTAGCCGTCCGCCGAGGCGACGATGGGCGTGCCCGCCTGCTGGCCGGCGGGGAACATGTCGATCTTCTTGTCGTCAGGGTTGTGGCCGACATAGGTGGTCAGCGAGACGCTCTTGTTGCACTGGAACGGCAGCCGGAAATCGGGGCGGGGACCGGCGGCGCTCGCGCCGGCCGCGGCCGGCACGAAGAACAAGGGGGCCAGCAACGCGCTCATTATGAGCGCCAGCGATCGCAGGGATTTCACCAATACTCCTTGTCTGAGGGAAACGCGGCCATCTGGTCGGCACCCCGGCCGGAGAGGCAGTGGCCGTTCGCGGGCTCCTCCATGTCGTCTCGAAAGCCGAGGTGTGTGGACAGCAATGAAGCACGAGGCCGCGAGCAAGAGGGGAAATATGTTCACCTAAACGTTCTGAACGACGTTTCCCCAGGTAGGAGGGGTAGTTCTGAACCGATTGACTTACCACCCGGATCCGGACCCGGCTGGTGCGTACGCCGAACCGACTACGAGTTCCTGACCGCCCCGGAAACCCGCGCACTCCTCCACCAGGAGAACATCGTCGTGATCGACTACAGAGCTCTCCCACAGGCCTGGAGCCGGTAGCACCGGCAGCGGAACGGCACTGGAAGGGCCGTCCATCACCGGCATTTCGTGAACCACACGACCTTGCCCACCCGGTGGGGGTCGATGCCCCAGCCGGTCGACAGAGCGGCGACGATCTGCAGGCCACGGCCGTGTTCGTCGTCGGCGGCGGCGTGTGGTGGGAGTTCGAAGATCGCGCCGTGGTCGGTGATCTCCCCGCTCAGGCATCGACCGGCCACGCGAAGGCGCAGGGTGATCGGAGCGGCGCCGTACCGCACCGCGTTGGTGTACAACTCACTGACGATCACCACCACGTCGCTGACGAGATCGGTGAGACCCCAGGCGATCAGCGTGTCCCGTACCACGTCCCGGCCCTTCCCCACGGTTTTGGGGTCGGCCGGTAGGTCCCACTGGGCCTCACGTGGGCTCATGCCGTTGTCGGGACCCGCCGGTGGTTCCCACACACGCTGAGTTCCACCCATCTCGCGCCTTCCTGACGATGGAAACGGCGGCCACCTCAGGAAAGCTAGATCTCGTCGAGCGCGGAAGGCCGTACGGCTGTGAAGGTAAAGAAGCCGCACCGAAGTACGGGTCAGATGACGCCCGCTCGATGTGCCAGCCCGCGGAGCTCGGGGGTGCTGACCTGATGCTCGCGCTGGATGAGTTGGGTGAGGAGGTCGCTGGTGCGCCTGTCATAGCGGATCAGCTCGGGAGAGATTCGTTCCGCTTCGAGGAGCATGTTCACCGCGGCGGCGTCTTTGCGGAGGATGGCATAGGCCCGTGCCAGGTCCAGGTGGACCTGGGCGCGGCGGCCGAGAAGCCCGGGGGAAAGGCGGGAGACGTCCACGCTTTCACCCTCGTTGATCGCCTGTTTCGCGTCGGCGAAGGTGACCGCCGCTGTCAACCCGTGGATCGTCACGTTGGTCGGGCCGAAAGCCGTCCAGAAGTCGTTGCGGTCGCCACCGACGAGGTGGGCCAAGTCACGCGCGTGAGCGAGGTGGGTGTCCACTGTCGCGCGGTCGAGTTGTGTCGCCGCGGCCGTGACGGCGACCAGGTGGAGACCGCCTGTGACGGAGAGCCGTTGGGGATCGGCGCGTTCGGATGAGCGGGTGAGTGCTTCGGTGGCTTGTTCGGCTATTTGCAGGGCCTTGTCGGATTCTCCGAGGCGTATCAGCACGTAGCCCAGACGGTAGGCGCTCACCGCCGCCAGAATCGGGTTGTCCGCTTCCTCGGCGGCCGCCAGTGAACGATCTGCGGCGGTCCACGCCAGTTCCGCTTCGCCCACCCTGCTCAGGGTCGCCGCCGTCGCGTGGTAGGTCATGGCCCTCAGGGCCTGAAAGGGGCGTCGTCCGCCGGGGGGAGCGTTACGGCTCGCGATCTCGGTGGCCACGATCAGTCCCGGTAGGCGACGGCCGGCTTCCTCGTATTTCGTCGCCTGGTAGAGGTCGTTCACCGTCTGGAGTCCACGGCGCAGCCATTCGAGATTTTCCCGGGTGGTCTCCGTCCGGTCGTTGTAGATCACCGTGGCCAGTCCGTCGTAGCCCATCATGGCCTGACGGATCTTCTCCGCCGCCCGGTACCGTTTCATCGTGTCCGCCGTCTCGCTCGCGGTTAGCTCATCAACGGTCAGGCCCAGGATCTCGGCGAGTATGGTCAGTACTGAGTGGCTGTCCGCCCTCCGCTGCCCTCGTTCCACCTGGCTGAGCCAGCTCTCGGAACGACCGATCAGCCCTGAGAGTACGAGCTGGGACATGCCACGCCGACGACGCTCTCGCGCGATTCGTTCCCCGAGCCCTTTGCGGGCTTCCACGCCATCACCCCCGCGACCGTCAGAGCAGGTCGTGAAGCTCTGCCATCACCTGCTCCCAGAGTGGCATGCGTGCATGTGGTGGCGCGTGGGGATTGAACAGCACGCGCACATTCATCTCGCGAAGAGCATCGAGACTGCGGCGAAATGCGATATGTCGGGCCAACTCCTCTTTGAGTAGTGGTGCCGCCACAATTGGCACTCCGAACCCCATGAGCTCGCACAACAATCCGACCGCGAAATTATCCGCGATGCCGTTGGCCCACTTGTTCATGGTGTTGAACGTGGCGGGAGCGACGATCACCGCGTCGGCCGGAGGCAGTTGATCGGGCTCGCCGGGCATCCGGAACTGGCTTCGTACTCGATCGCCGGTCAGCCGTTCTATCTCTGCCACGTCCACGAGCCGTGCCCCCATCGGCGTCGTGATCACCACAACGCGCCACCCGGCCTCTTGGGCCAGGGTGACAAGCGTGTGCACGTCGGCCGCCGCGGGCGCCGCACAGACCACCACATACAGGACCGCGGATGGATCCGCGCCGACCTCCATGGCGTGATCCTAATTCAGGGACCGAATCGCTTATTTGGTGATGGACGTTTCCGGGCGTCAGGCCTTGGTGGTGGTGTTTCCCGCCAGAGCGGCGGTGGCGCCGAGGCCGATGTAGACGAGGCCGCTGACTACATCGAGGCGGCGGGCGGCTGCTCGGGAGCGGCGGAGGCGGCCTGCCAGGGCGGCGGCGATGAGGGCGTAGCCGCCGTCGCTGGCTATGCCGAGGATGATCCAGAGCAGGCCCAGGAGGAGTACCTGGGCGGCTACGGGGCCTGCCGCCGGGTCGGTGAACTGGGGGAGGAAGGCCAGGAAGAAGATGGCGGTCTTGGGGTTGAGGACGTTGACGACGAAGCCCTCGCTGAAGAGGCGGGTGGGGGAGGCCGGGGTCACCTCGGTGGTCAGCCTGGCCTCGCGGGAGAAGAGTTTGCGGAGGCCCAGGTAGACGAGGTACGCCGCCCCGAGGTATTTGACCACGGTGAACGCGGTGGCGGAGGCGGCGAGGAGGGCGCTTACCCCCAGGGCGGCGGCGGCGACGTGGACGACCGAGCCGGCGTGGATGCCCGCCACCGAGACCAGCCCGGCGGCACGGCCCTGCGACACGCTGCGGGTGACGATGTAGACGACGGCGGGGCCGGGGACGAGCAGCAGCGCGAGCGTCGCGGCGGCGAAGACCAGGAGCGTGGTGACCGGAGGCATGACGCCGAGGTTAGGAATTCGCCCGGCACCGTGTCCATCGGGTTTCCGCGCCGCGGCGCCGGGATGGGGCTCGTGGTGACCGGGGCAAGGGGACGAATGGCGAATGTAAGTGGTCGCCGCACTGGACCATAATCAATGGTGATCTAAGGAGGACGTGTGCGAAGCTCAGGGGCGCTCCGCACATACCCGTTCCCCGCGCACCACTTCAGCTTAAGCGGACCATGAGATGGTCGACGTGCGTATCGACACCGGTAGCCTCACCTACACGACGTTCTTGAGTCCGGAGCCAAATGGCGGGTGGGTCGACGGTGCCGACGCGCCGACTTTTCACGTGAATCCCGGCGTCTATGGCTTTCAGCAGATGTCCGGAGTGGTGGCGGAGTTCAAGTACGTCGTCACCGGGGACGGGCTCTTCGACTACGCATCCGAGAATGACGGATTCCTTGAAGGCCGGGGCACCACCACCCTGACCGTCCGGGGCTTCACGGTGACACTCGACGGCACGCGGCTGTCGCACGATCTTCTGCCGATCGTCATCGGAGCGACCACCTTGCCCCGTGGCGGCACCCATGAGCTGACCCTCGCGCCCGCGGCCGGGTATGGTTTCCAGCCCGCGTCGGGCGTCGTCGCCGATTTCCGGTTCGCCGTGCACACCGACGGCCGTATCACCGTCGACCCGCGGTACAGCGGATTCGCCCAGGCCAGTGGACGCACGGTCGTGGTCAGTGGATACACGGTCACGATCGACGGCAGGGAGCTTTCTCACGCGCTGTTGCCGGTGTCCATGCTCGGGGGCTCCGAGGTGCTGTCCAACGAGCATTCGAATCAGTTCACCTATATACCGGCGGCCGGGTACCGTTTCCAGCCCGCGTCGGGGATCGTCGCCGATTTCCGGTTCGACGTGCACGCCGACGGCCGCATTATCATCGACCCGCTCTATGCCGGGTTCGCTCATGCCAGTGGACGCACGCTGGTGATCAGTGGATATACGGTCACGATCGACGGCAGGGAGCTTTCTCACGCGCTGTTGCCGGTGTCCATGCTCGGGAGCTCCGAGGTACTGTCCAATGAGCGTTCACATCAGTTCACTTATATACCGGCGGCCGGGTACCGTTTCCAGCCCGCGTCGGGGATTGTCGCCGATTTCCGGTTCGACGTGCACGCCGACGGCCGTGTCATCGTCGATCCCCGTTATGCCGGATTCGCCCAGATCGGCGAACGCACACTCACCCTCACCGGGTACCGGGTCACCATCGACACCCGCGAGCTTCCGCACGCCGTGCTCCCGATGCTGCTCGGCTTCACGGGCCAGCCGTTGGCGCCGGGCGTCAACGAGTTGACGGTCGTCCCTGCCATTGGCTACACGTTCCTGGTTCACCAGAGCGGGATGATCGGCTTACGGTTCAGCCTCGACACCGCCGGCAAGACCACGCTCACGAACGCGCCCGGCGGCGTGACCGTGATGTCGAGCAGAAGGCGATGCGGTGTCCCGGACGACGTGGTCACGGCCCTCCAGATCCAGACGTACGGTTCGCCGGGCGGCCGGTGGTCACGGAGAGCTCTGACCTACACGACCAACGCGACGGGCGCCAACCTCCCGCCGGCTGAGGTCGGCATCGCCATCAGCAATGCCTTCAACGACTGGCAGGCGGCGAACTGGTTGCTCAGCCTCAGGCCCACGGCCGCGAACGGTGACATTCAATTGTCGTTCGGCGGCAAGGAGCTGGACGACCGTTTCGGTGACGAGGGCAACGTGCTGGGGGCCGCGCCTTATCCCGAGGCCGGGCGAGTATTTTTCGACAAGGCGGAGAAGTGGACGATGGACTCGCTGCGAGCCGTCGCCCTCCACGAGATCGGCCACGCCCTCGGCCTGAGGCATTCGAATGATCCCGCCTCGATCATGTACCCCTATGGGGGCGGGGCACTGATCATCGACGCGGAAAGCCGGGACGCGCTGCGCAAGCTCTATGGATGGGCACCCCAGACGCCGCTCCGCGACCGGGCGACGAGCGATCGGCCGGCGATGGCGTCCGCGGGTCTCGTGAACTTCACGTCCTCGACGTTGACCCTGCACATGGTCTGGAAGGGCGGTCGCGGCGATCCGCGCATGTTCGAAGCCACTCTCGCGGACGGGGAATGGAGTCCGCAAAGGCACATCGAAGGCCCCTACCTCTCGTCGCACAGCCCGTCGCTCACCACGTTCACCCTCGGCGACGGGGCTTCGACAGGGCTCATGATGGCGTGGAAGGGACACGCCGACCAGGGGCTGTTCTTCGCGCGGAACGAAGGGACCGGCTGGACGCCGCCGGAGAACATTCCCGAGGCCGGGTCAAGCCATCGCCCGGCGCTCGCAATTCACGGTGAACCCCACATGGCGTGGAAGGGCATCAACGACGACCAGGGCATCTACTGGTCGAGACGTACGGCGACCGGCTGGGCGCCCCAGAAGAGGGTGCGAGGTGTCGGCACTACGCAGTCACCCTCTCTCGTCGAGTTCCAGAACAGGCTCTACATGTTCTGGAAGGGCATTGAAGGCGATTCCCAGGTCTATTACTCCTGGTTCGACGACGACAATCCGATATGGCGACCCCAGAAGATCGTCACCTATGCCGACACCCAGACCGGCGGGGGCATCCCCCTCAGTATCGGCACCAGCCACGGACCGGCTACGACAGTGGACGGCAACCGCATCATGTTGGCGTGGAAAGGCGCCCATGACGATCCCGGCATCTACTTCAGCCTCTTCGACGGTGAGGAGTTCACCGGCCAGATCAGGGTGAACGACGTGGGGACCGCCCAAGGTCCAGGGGTTTGCAGCTTCCGCGGGACGACGCACCTGGCGTGGAAGGGCATCCAGGACGACGACGTCATCTACTGGTCGACCCTCTAGTAACGCCGCGCCACCGGCCGTCCGTGAACGGGCGAGATCACGACGAGGCCGGTGTCGCGGTGCCGGACGTCAGGGCCGCCTGGACGATGCGCAGGGCCTCGGCCGGGTCGATGCCGACGCTGGCGATCACGGCGGCGTAGGCGGTGGCGGCCTGATGGGCACGTTCGCGGGCCTCTTCGCCGGAGGAGGAGACGAAGGAACCGGCGCGGCCTCGGGTCTCGATGAGCCCGGCCTCCTCCAGCTCTCGGTAGGCGCGGCCCACGGTGTTGACGGCCAGGCCCAGGTCGGCGGCCAGGTGGCGGATGGTGGGGAGGCGGGTGCCCACGGCCAGGGTGTGGTCCTGGATCTGCTTGGCGAACTGGGCGCGTAGCTGTTCGAAGGGGGGGACGGGGGAGCCCGAGTCGATGACGATCATGGGGCGCTCATCGCCCGGCGGGCCATCGTCACGCTGGGCGGGGTCCTCGCCTGGATCAGGTGGAGGGCGACGAGGCCCAGGAACACCAGGGCGATCGAGGCGGCGTTCCACCAGACGGGGGCGGTGCCGAAGATCAGCACCACGGGGAGTGCCCAGGGGACGCCCGGTGCGGTGAGCTCGCGGGCGTCCTCGACGCGCATGATGACGTCGGCGGTGAGCGAGACCTCGTCCTCGGCCACCACGGGACGGGCCAGCAGGTCGCGGAGTTGCAGGGCCACACCGGCGGCGACACCGATCAGCCCGATCAGCAGGATCATGGCCGCGTACCGCACGGTGGAGTCCCGCACGGTCAGGGCGCTCGCCGCCAGCAGTATCGCGGCGGTGAACGTGACGGCGGTGAAGGCGGCGTGCGGGCGGCCGAGGACGGCTCGCCAGCCGGGCTGGACCGGGTGGGCCGCCCGGCGTGACAACGTCGCCCCCGCGCGCCGGTCGACGCGGCGCACCCACCACGCGAGCGACGCCTGGACCAGCAGCAGCACGCCCACCAGCCCGGTCAGGACGAGCAGCGGCGCCGGCCGGTTCGGCTCGAACCAGCGTCCGGAGGCGGCGAGCCGGTCGTAGGCCTGGGTGAGCGCGGCCGCGATGATCAGCCCGGCCAGCAGGAGATGATCGGCGAGGCGGGCGCGGCGCCGTACGGCCAGACGCGCGGCCAGCAACGGTGTCGGCGGGGTGTCGCCCAGGCCGTGCCGGGCCAGCCACGCGCCGGCCCACTTGAGATCCGCCGGACGCACCGGCGGGGCGGCATCCGATAATGCTCCGTTCGGCATGATCCCTCCATTATGTCGCAGACCTTGTCGCAATAGAGTGCGTCAAAGGTTGCGACAAAGTCAACCTCAGGCCTTCGGACGGGCCACGTAGGCGTGGACGCGGGTGTACTCGCGGAATCCCAGGGACTCGTAGAGGTGCTTGGGGACGGGATAGGCCGCGTCGCCGCGCGCGTAGACGGCCGCGTGCTCGGCGCCGGCCTCGGCGAAGGCGTGCAGCACGGCGGTGCAGACGGCGGCGGAGAGGCCGAGGCGGCGGTGGGCGGGGTGGGTGCCCACCGGTTCGTAGAGGCCCACGCGGTTGGCCTCGTCGTACCAGCCCTGGCAGTAGGCGACGATCTCGCCGATGGGGGAGACGGCGACGAGGTCCATCTCGGGGCGGTACGGCCAGACCTCGCGCAGCCGGGTGTGGCGTTCGGTGGTGATCCGGGTGGAGTCCCACGCGGCCCGGTGGACGGCGGCGCGGCCCGCCACGTCGGACGGGGTGCGCTGGGGACGGATCGAGTAGCCGTCGGGGAGCGGGGGAACGGCGAGGAGCTCGGGCACCGAGGGGAGATCGGAGGTCTTGAGGGCGGGGGAGCTTTCGGGGGACAGGGAGGAGATGGGGAATCGGGTGGAGGCGGGGTGGGGGGTGAGGGGGCGGCTCAGGCAGGACATGAAGGGGATGTCCAGGCGGGTGTGGCCCTGGCGGGTCAGGGCGGTGATCAGGTGGGGTTCGGTGTCGGCCACCTCGGCGCTCAGGGGGCCTCGGGACTTGGTGGTGGCCCAGTGGAGGACCTCGGCGGCCAGCTCGGGGTGGGACGGGTCGACCTGGAGCATCAGCTCGCCGGGAGGTTCCAGCCATCCCCAGGCCAGGGTGCGGCCGCCCTCGGTCCAGACCGCCGTCGGCCACTCCTCGGCGGGGGTGAGCGCGCGGCACCAGCTCCAGGCGAGGTCGCCGATGTGGCGGTAGCCGGTTCGCGGGAAACATCGGACGGCTAGTTCCTGCATGGCGTCCAGTGCCAGGGGGCCTGGGTACTCGCGGCGTCGCATGGCCGCCATGGTGCCCAGCGGCTTTCGATAGGGCAACGCGGCACCCGGCGGGCCCGGACGATCGATATGGGTGAACGTTTCATCGAGTTCTCATATGTGACCTCGGATCATCTACCGGAACATGTCGTCCGGGCAGGTCGGAGTAGATAGGCCGAATTTGCAGGGACAGGATTCGTCCATCCTCTTCACTTCTCCCGTTGACAGCCGTTAGGGCGGTTCTTACGTTAACGGCGTTCGTCCTTATGTATGTCATCCACATACATGAACGTCGCGGGATTTCCAACCCCGCGCGAAGCGCGAGGAGCTCGACCGTGAGAAGTAGAGGAAGACGAGGAGCAGGGCCATTGCTGGTGGCCCTCGGGCTGGCCCTGGCCGGGGGCATCGTGGGCGCGCAAGCGGCCGCGGCGGCCCCGACCTCCGGCACGTACCGCCTGATGAACGCCGGTAGCGGCCTGTGCCTGACGGTGCCGGGCAGCAGCGGCTCCGACGGGGTGCAGCTGACCCAGACCGCGTGCTCCACCGCGGCCAACCAGAGCTGGACGCTCGCCTCGGTGAGCGGCGGCGTCACGCTCAGGGCCGGCAACAGCGGCAAGTGCGCGGGTGTCCGGGACGCCAGCACGTCGGCCGGCAAGGCGATCCAGCAGGAGACGTGCAGCGGCGCGTCGTCGCAGGCCTGGCAGCTGACCGAGTCCGGGTCGAACTACCGGGTCGTCAACGCCAACGGCGCCAAGTGCATGAACATCAAGGACAACTCGACCTCCTCGGGCGGGCTCGTCCAGCAGAACTCGTGCGACTCGGTGAGCACCAAGCAGTGGCAGCTCGTCACGGGCGGCACCCAGCCGAGCCAGACCCCGACGACCACCCCGACCAGCACCCCGACCGTCACGCCGACCACGGGTCCGCCTCCGGGTGGGCTGGTGGGGTGGGCCACGCAGGGTGGTGGGACCACCGGTGGTGGTAACGCCTCGGCGACCACGGTGA
>NZ_JBHSRF010000134.1:0-11430 GCF_042658925.1 Sphaerisporangium aureirubrum | reverse complement strand
GCGTGGCGTCCACCGCCCCCTGGACGGTGACATGATCCCCCCGCCCCCGCCCGTCCACGTAAAGCGTGCGCTCGTTCAGCCGCCTCCGCGGCGTCCCGTACGGCCCGAACGGATGAACACCCGCGTGCGCTGCGGCGGTCGGCGTGAGAACGAGATGTGCGACCGCAGCCACACCACCGGCCAGCATCCGACGCCGCCCAAGCGGCGAGAGGGAGGATGACATGGCTACTACTCCTGTACATGTATGTGAACGGCTTCCATGTATGGGAACATCAGTGTAACGAGGATCACCCGTCCCGGGGAGAGACGGGATCGGATCTCTTTCGTGGCAGGGTTGTCACTCTTACTCAGCTGAGGTAACTTTTACTCATGCGAGTAACTGCGACGGGCGGAGAGCCGGGGGGACGGAAGAGTACGGTCGCCGGGGTCGCGCGGAGGGCGCAGATCGTGGAGGCGGCGATTGGGACTATCGCGGAGGTGGGGTACAACCAGGCGTCGTTCGCGCGGATCGCGGAGAGGGCCGAGTTGAGTAGTACTCGGCTGATCTCGTATCACTTCGCGGGGAAGGACGAGCTGATCACGCAGGTGATCGGGGAGATCTTCCGGGTCATGGGCGGGTTCATGACGGAGAGGGTGCGGGGGGAGCGGACGGCTCCGGGGGCGCTTCGGGCGTACATCACGGGGCTGGTGGAGTTCATCGACACGCATCGGGGGATGATGCGGGCGCTGATGGAGATCTTCCTGAACTTCCGGGGGACGGGGTCCTATGACGCGAGCACCGATCTGAACGTGCTTTCGCATGTCGAGGACATCCTGCGGTGGGGGCAGCGGGCGGGGGAGTTCCGGGAGTTCGACGTGCGGGTGATGGCGGTGGTGTTGCAGCGGTCGCTGGACGGGCTGCCGTTCCTGCTGGAGGCGGAGCCGGGGCGGGACCTCACGGCGTACGCGAGCGAGCTGGTGACGATCTTCGAGCTGGCGACAAGGAAAGAGCGATGACGAAGTACGCGGGGCGCCGGGACGGAATGGTGCTCCTGGTCGATATCGCGATCTCGGTGGCGCTGTTCTACGTGCTGCGGGCCTTCGGGGTGAGTGCCGAGATCGCGCTGGTGGCCAGTTCGCTGGCGCCGGGGTTCAGCACCTTCGTCGACCTGAGCAGGCGCCGGCGGCCGAACACCCTGACGGTGTTCATGTTCGTGATCGTGCTGCTCGCGGCGGCCATCGCGTTCGCCACCGACAACACCAGGGTCCTGCTGGCCAGGGACGGCATCTGCACGGCGGTGTTCGGGGCCTGGATGCTGCTCAGCGCGCGGGGACCCCGGCCGCTGGCCGCGGCGTTCACCCGGATGCTGCTGGACGGGCGGCTCGGCCCGGGTCGCCCGCCGTGGGACGAGCTTTGGGAGCGGCTGCCCCGGTTCCGCCGGGTGTGGCGGGTCTCGACGGTGATGTGGGGAATCGGGCTACTTCTTGACGCGGTCGTGCGGCTCGTCATGGCAATCACCCTGCCGGTCGACGCGGTGCCGGGACTGAACGCGCTGCAGTACGCCGTTTTCATGGTTCTCATGCAGGTCGTGACCAGTGTGTACCTGGTCCCGTCGGGGGTCTACAACCAGTGGTCCGACATGTACGAGCCGCTGCGCCGGGAGCGGGCGCGGGCCGCGTGAGGGGGGTCCGCCGCCGGAACACCTGGTATCGGCACGTTTGAGATTCGTACCAGGGAAAGAGAGGGGGTCTGAGGAGCGAAGGAGGCAATTCCAATGACGATAGCCGGAAGCATCATCCTGATCATGCTCGGCGCCATTCTGACCTGGGCCGTGGAGTTCGATCTCGCCGGTGTCGACATCAACGTCGTCGGCGTGATTCTCATGCTGGGCGGGATCGCCGGTCTGCTGTTCGGTATCTGGCGCCTGTCCACCGCGCGCCGGACCATCACCCGCACGGCGACGACCCCGGAGGCCTACGCCACCCCGGTCACCCCCGTGGACCGCACGACCCGCGTCTACGAGGAGCGTCGCTACGACGACCCCACGGTGTGACACCCGGCGTCACCCGGTCATGACACGGCCGGCCTGAGGCACAGTCTTCCTCAAGGTTCTGGCAGCTCGCGACGGGTGACTGCCACGCTGGACGTATCGGGCCGGCGCGTTTCAAGGAGGTAAGGATGCCTGGCAGACAGGAACTCCCCTCGACGCTGGAGCGATCGCCCCGGAAGGCGCAGGAGACCTGGATCAAGGCGCACGACTCGGCGGTCGAGACGTACGGCGAGGGGCAGCGCGCGCACCGCACCGCCTTCGCCGCGCTGAAGCACTCGTTCGAGAAGGTCGGCGACCACTGGGAGCCCAAGGGTCGCAAGGGCCCGTCCGACGCGCAGGCGGCCCGGCACACTCCCGAACCCGGTAGGACGGCTGAAGGCGTGGACGCGAACGCCTCCAAGAAGCACCTGTACGAGGTCGCGGCCAGGCTCGGTGTCCAGGGACGCTCCACGATGGACAAGAGCCAGCTCGTCGAGGCCATCATGAAGGCCAACCGCAGGGCCACCGCGAAGGCGCGCTGACCCTTTTCGTCGTCCGCCCGCGGGCGCGCGCTCACACGCGCCGCCCGCGGGCGGACGCGTGTCATAGGCCCTCTTGACGCGCGGTCCTCGATCCGTTAGTTGCCTCCCACCTGGGGTAGCGGATGTTCAAGGCGAAGGAGGACAACGATGGCGGATATCAAGGACAACGCCCAGGACGCCATGGCCGGCGTCAAGAAGCACGCTGCCGACCTCGGCTCCGTGGCCGGTGAGAAGGCCGGTGAGCTGGCCTCCAAGGCTCAGGCCAAGGCGGGCGACCTCGCCGCGGTGGCGGGGGAGAAGGCCGGTGACCTGGCGGCCAAGGCCGGCGACAGGGCCGGCGATCTGGCGGCCAAGGCGGGCGACAAGGCCGGGGAGTTCGCCGCCAAGGCGGGGGACAAGGCCGGTGTGCTCGTGTCGATCGCCGGTGACAAGGCGGGCGAGCTGGCCGGTAAGGCCGGGGACCTGGCGGACAAGGCCAAGGAGAACATGCCGCCCGAGGTGAAGGACACGGCCGGCAAGGTCGTCACCCAGGCCAAGAACCGGCCGTGGGTGACCGCCGGTGTCGTGGCGGGGGCGCTGCTTCTGTGGCGGGTGCTGCGCAGGAAGAAGTCGTCGTGAAGAAGCTCGCCTACAGGTCCGTCTCCGCGCTGACCGGCATGGCCGGCGGATACCTGTCCGGTGTGATCTTCAAGCAGGTCTGGAAGACCGTCGCCGGCAAGGACGACGCCCCGCAGGCGAGTTCCCGCGAGTACGGCTGGGGCGAGGTTCTGCTCGCCGCCGCCGTGCAGGGCGCCATCTTCGGCGTGGTGAAGGCGGCCCTGGACCGGGCCACCGCCCAGTCCATCGAGAACGCCACAGGCACATGACCCCACACCCCGGTCACTGACCCCGCGAGCATCGGAAAGGGCGGGCAACGGAATCCGTTGCCCGCCCTTTCGCGTCCGGTGGTCAGCGGCGGCGGCGCAGGGCCGCCAGAGCCGCCGTGGCCATCCCGCCGGCGGCCGCGGCCAGGAGGTGGTTGCGGTGCTGGGAGAGCCAAACCTGGGGGCTGCGTGACTTGGCCCGGGAGTCGAAGCTGCCGTGCGCCCCGTAGTCGCGGGTCTGGTCGGCGGGTTCCCACAGGTTGGCCACGCCGGTGGGCTTCTCGTCGGTCAGCTGGGACTTCACGCCGTACGCGCCCAGGTAGCGGTCCAGGATGCCAGGGATCAGGCGTTCGGCCACGATGGTGCCCACGGTGCTGCCGCCGACCCAGTACTCGCGGCGGGACGGGTGCTCGGCGGCGTGGACGATGGCCTGGGCCGCGACCTCGGGCTGGAAGATGGGCGGCACGGGCTGCGGGTGTCTGCGCAGCCGCGACATCACCCAGTCGAACTGCGGGGTGTTGACGGCCGGGAGCTGCACCATCGTGATCTTGACGTCGCTGCCCTCGTTGAGCAGCTCCGTGCGGATCGACTCGGTGAAGCCCTTGATGGCGTGCTTGGCTCCGCAGTACGCCGACTGCAGCGGAATCCCGCGGTACGCGAGTGCCGACCCGGTCTGCACGACGACGCCCTGGTTGCGGGGCATCATGCGCCGCAGCGCCGCCCGGGTGCCCCAGACGTAGCCGAGGTATGTCACGGCCGTGGTGCGCTCGAACTCGGCGGGCTCGACGTCCAGGAACCGGGCGAAAACCGAGGAGAACGCCACGTTGATCCAGACGTCGATCGGGCCGAGTTCCTTCTCGACGGCGTCGGCCGCCGCCTCCACCTGCGCCTGGTCGGCGACGTCGGCGGGGAAGACCTTGGCGGTCCCGCCGAGGGTCCCCACCTCCGTCGCGGCGGTGGCCAGCCCGGTCTCACCGCGGGCGATGAGCGCGACTTTCGCCCCCTTCTCGCCGAGCAGCCGGACGACCGCGCGGCCGACGCCGCCGCTGGCACCGGTCACCACGACGACCTTTTCCTCCAGCACGTCGTCTCCCCTCACGTCATGGACCGCGAACCGCCGCCGAGGCGCCGCTGCCGCCGGACCGCCAGGACGACGTCCACCACCGCGGCCACGGCCAGGACGACGAGGACGACGCCCCCGACGGTGAAGCCCGCGACGAACGCCAGCACAGACAGCGCCAGCGCGATGAACACCGCGAACGATCCGAGGCGGATGTGCACCACGTCTCGCGGCGTGGCCCGCACCATAGGAGTGCCTGCCGCCGACTGCTGTTCCGGAGTCTCGCTCATATGTCAGCCCCCTTTTCCCGATACAAAGGCAGCTACCGTTCTCACCGGCATCCAAACCCGCAGGTCACCTGACCGGCGCGGACAGCACCTTCTTGACGGCGGTCAGCACGTCCCGCGCGTCCGCCTCCCCGGTGAGCGTCAGGTGCCGGGCCAGGTACGGCGGCGGCCCCCACCGCCGCGGCGACTCGGCGCCGA
Source organism: Sphaerisporangium aureirubrum (assembly GCF_042658925.1). Classification (NCBI taxonomy): domain Bacteria; kingdom Bacillati; phylum Actinomycetota; class Actinomycetes; order Streptosporangiales; family Streptosporangiaceae; genus Sphaerisporangium; species Sphaerisporangium aureirubrum. The sequence goes on along the minus strand of NZ_JBHSRF010000134.1, from coordinate 6,471 downwards.
ACACCAGGGCCGACGGCACGCCGTACGCCGTCGCCAGGTGGGCCGCACCGGTGTGCGCGCTCACCAGCAGCGCGGCGCCGGCCATCGCGGCGCACAGCTCCCTGAGCGACACCCGCCCGGCCAGCACGTTCTCCGCGGGAACCCCGGCCAGGGTGGCGACCAGCAGGGCCAGGGGGCGTTCGCGCTGGGACCCGGTCACCACCACCCGCATGCCGTCGGCGGCCAGGGCCCTGGCCACCTCCGCGAAGCGCTCGGGCGGCCATCGGTGCGCCGGGTCGGTGCCGCCCGGGTGGATCAGCGCCGCGCCGGGGGCGGGGTTGGGGCAGTGCGGCACCGGCAACATCAGGTCGGTGGGGTCGGCCCGCGCGCCGTACCACTCGATGAGGCGGCACCACCGGTCCACCTCGTGCTCGTGCTCCCGCCAGCGCGGGCCCTTGAGCCGGGGGAACGCGGGATGGGTGTACGCCCACAGCCGCTGCGGGCGCAGGTCCATCAGGTGCCGGTGGCTGTGCGGCCCCGGGCCGTACATGTTGACGGCCACGGTCGGGCGCCCACCGCCCCACACGAGCCCTTCCAGGCCACGGGTGGGCAGCACGGCCCGGACCGCGCCGGTCAGGTCCGCGAGTTCCGTCAGTTCCTCGGGAACGGCGAGCACGACGCGCAGGCCGCCACGGGACAGTGCGCGCAGGGCGGGTACGGCGGTGAGCAGCTCGCCGACCCCCGGTGTGCGCAGAACGAGTGCTGCGGTCATCGCCTCGCGGGACGAGGACGGCGCCCGGCGTTCCCCCGGCGCGACGCCACCCGGCGCCGTTCCTCAAGGGTGTCGGGCACGAGGCGGAAGGGCGCGCCACGCCGCTCGCGCAGGACCTCCTCGTAGACGGCGCAGGTCTCCGCGGTGATCCGCGCCCAGTTGTACCGGACCCTGGCCCGCTCGGCGGCGGCGAAGCCGTACGCGTCCAGCCGCGTGGGGTCGTCCAGCAGCGCGTTCACCGCGTCCGCCACCGCCCGCGGGTCGCGCGGCGGGACCAGCGTGCCGGTCACCCCGCTGATCACGGTCTCGGCCTGCCCGCCCACCTCCGAGGCGACCACCGGGAGCCCGCAGGCCATGGCCTCCAGCGCCACCATGCCGAACGGCTCGTACCAGGGCAGGCACAGCGCCACGTCGGCCGAGCGCATCAGCACCGGCACGTCGTCGTGGTGCACCTGCCCGGCGAAGCGCACCCGGTCGGCCACCCCCGCCTCCCGGGCCAGCAGCCGCAGCCGCCGCACCTCGGGGTCGTGGTCCAGCGCGTACGCGGGCGGCCCTCCGGCGACGATCAGCTCGGCGTCCGGGATGCGCGGCAGTGCGTCGATGGCGGTGGCGACTCCCTTGCGCGGCACGAGGCGGCCGATGGACAGCAGCCGCCTGGCGCTCTGGCGCGGCGCGGACCGTCCGATGGGGCTGAACCGCGCGGAGTCGACGCCGCACGGCACCACGCGGATCGACTGGCGGGGAACGTCCATGTTGATCAGCTCGGTGACCTCGTCCCCGCAGGTGGCGATCACCCGGGCCACGCCGCGCGCGACGGCGCTCTCGGCGCCGATGCGCCACTCGGGGCTGGTGTCGTCCCCGCCCTGGTGGCGGCGCTTCACCACGCCGAGCGCGTGGAAGGTGTGCGTCACCGGGACGCCGAGATCTCCGGCGGCGGAGAGCGCGGCCAGGCCGCTCATCCAGAAGTGGCTGTGCACGATGTCCGGCGGCCGAAGGGTCCAGTGGTCGCGCAGCCACCGCCCGAACTCCGGGATCAGCGGCAGGAGATCGTCCTTGGCGACGCGCACCGGCGGCCCGGCCGGGACGTGCACCACGGTCACGCCCGGCGCGAACGCCACCTCGTCCGCCACCCCGGCGCGCTCACGGCGGGTGTAGACGGTCACCTCGTGCCCGAGGGCGCCCAGGCCCCGGGCCAGTTCCGCGACGTGCACGTTCTGCCCGCCCGCGTCCACGCCTCCCAGCGTGGCGAGGGGGCTCGCGTGCTCCGAAACCATCGCTACCTTCACCGGGTGTCCTCCTGGTCTGCCGTGCTGGTCCTCCCGGTTCGGGGTGCACGGAACCGGATGAAGTGGACGAACCGTTGCCGGAGGCGCACGGGAGCAGGGTGTGCCTCGATGCGTTACACGTACGGATTCGTGCACGGGAACTCGGGTGCACGAGGGCCGGTGGAAGGGGCGGCGCCGCGGGGATGGTCCGTAAGCGCTATCCCGTGGCGCGCCAGGCCGGTCGAGCGCCTGGTGCCGGGCGTGTGGGGCGGTAGGTCTGATCGAGCGTCCGTTCTATCCTCAGAATGAGGAGCCAAACCTCTCCGGTTTCGTCACCCGCGGTGGCGGGCAGGCGGACCGTACTCGATCGGAGGGGGAACGATGTCCGACGCCGTACGTCACGACGAAGCACACCACGACGCCCCGCATTACGTCGCCGCCCGTGTCCAGCAGGCCCTCGCGGAGGACGACCGCACCAACGAGCTCGGGATACGGGTCGACATCCGCGGCGACCAGCTGTACCTGCGCGGCACGGTGGAGTGCGAGGAACGCAGGCTGCAGGTGGCCAACGTGGCCGCCGAGATCGCACCCGACCTCAAGGTCCACAACGAGGTGACCGTAATGGACGTGCGGGAACCCGGTGAGGAGGAAACCCTGTGAAGATCAGAGTCGCCGCCGTCGGGGACGTCCATCTGGGGGAGGACCTACGTGGGAGATACCGTCCCAAACTCGATCGCATCGGCGAGCTGGCCGACATCCTGCTGCTCGCCGGAGACCTGACGCGCCACGGCACCCCCGAAGAGGGGCGTGTCGTGGCGGACGAGTTCCGGGACCTGCCCGTGCCGGTGGTGGCCGTGCTCGGCAACCACGACTACCAGTCGGACGCCGAGGACGAGATCGTGCGGATCCTGCGGGACGCCGGGATCGAGGTGCTCCAGGACGACGCACTGACGGTCCAGCTGGGGGAGGCGCGGCTGGGGCTGGCCGGCGGCAAGGGATTCGGCGGCGGCTTCGCCGGCAAGTGCGCGAGCGAGTTCGGTGAGCCCGAGATGAAGGCGTTCGTCCGGCACACCAGGGAGATCGCCGACCTGTGGCGCAAGGCGCTCAAGGGGCTGGACGCCGACCACCGGGTCGTCCTCAGCCACTACTCGCCGGTCAAGGACACCCTGGTCGGGGAGCCGCTGGAGATCTATCCCTTCCTCGGCAGCTATCTGCTCGCCGAGGCGGTGGACGCCGAGGGCGCCGACCTGGTCATCCACGGCCACGCGCACCACGGCGGGGAGAAAGGTGTCACCCCCGGCGGGGTCCGCGTGCGCAACGTGGCACTGCCGGTCCTCGGCCGGGCGTACGCGGTGTACGGCCTCGGCGGCGAGGACACGGACTAGTTCCAGACAGCGCGGCGACCGGCGGATCTGGAATGATCCGCCGGGCCGCGGGAATTTCTGTTTGATTATTTATCGTGACGGTGCTGCCGTCGTTCCGGGACTACGGGTTGAAAATGCTCACACCACCCGGCCCGACGAGCAGCCCGACGACGATGAGGACGATCCCCCAGAGGAGATCGCGACGGGCCAGGATCACGTAGATCCCGGCGATGACCAGCACTACGGCGATGAGCCAAAGAAGTGTACCCATGGGCATCCATCTGCCCTGACAAATCAGCCTTTAACATCTGGGCGGCTCAACTTTTTCTCCCTGTACGCCTATGACCAAGCAATGGAGATCCGAAAACGCGACGGGCACCCCTCCGCAGGTGGGGAGGGGTGCCCGGCCGTCCGGTGCACCGCTACTCGTCGGGCTCCTCCTCGGAGCGCCGCCGGTCGAGGATCGGCTGCAGGAACCACAACCACGAGCTCAGCCCCGCCACGCCGCCCGCCAGTAGGGCCGCCGGCCAGACACCGAGGAAGGACTCCACCACCAACCCGGTGGAGCAGGTCATGGACACCGCCAGTGCGGCCCCGCCGAACAGGCTGAGGTCGTTGGCCCGCCTGAGCATCTTTTCCTTCAGCGCGCTGCGGAACAGGATCCGGTGCTGCGTCGCCGGGGTGATCAGGCAGATGGACGCCACCGCCGCGCTCAGCATCGCGATGTAGAACAGCCAGCGGCCCACCTGGTCCACCCGGTTGAAACCCGCGGAGAACGGCAGCGTCAGCAGGAAGGCGAACAGCACCTGAACACCGGTGGCCGCCACCCGCAGGCCCTGTAACAGCTCGCCCAGTTCGCGGTTGACCCGCTCCCTGTGGCTTTCCCCGGGGGCGGGGCCGGTCTCCCCCGGCGCCGGTCCGGACTCCCGGTCCGACGTGTCACTGGTCATCGATACATCCCGATCCTTTCCTTGCGGCGCGCCCGGGCCATCCGGCGGGCCATGGCGAGGATTCCGACGAGCGCGGCGTAGGCCAGCACGCCCAGCAGCACGGTCAGCCACACCGAGCCCGCCTCACCCGCGGCCACGATCAGCAGCGTGCAGACGATCAGGCCCGCGGCGGCCGCGGCGAGCCATTTGGCGTGGCGGCTGCGCAGGAACGCGTTCAGGGTGGCCTTCAGCGAGGGGTCGGTCACGAGCCCTCCTCGGCCACCCGCATCATGCGCGCGTATCCCAGCTGGAGCCAGTCCGAGATCGCGACCGCCGTCATGGTGGTCCCGGCGAGCCGCGTCAGCCCCGGCGCGAAGACCATGCCGGCCGCGTACGAGGTCGCGACCCACTGGGCGAGGCAGAACGGGCAGGTCACCAGCTCGCCGATGGCGTGCTTCACCCCGTGCCCGCGCACCTCCTCGTGCAGCTCGGCGGGCCCGCTCACCCCTTCGTAGCGGGTGAACGGCGCGCGTAGGGGGCTCGTCACCGGGTCCTTGGCCAGCCTGCGGGAGAGCCTGTGCGTGGCCAGCCCCATGAGGAGCAGATCCATGGGGGAGACCCGGGCGGGGAGCCGCTTGCCGGTCAGCTTGCCGAGAACGATCAGACCCGCCACCGTCCCGCTGTAAACGCCGAGAACGCGCAGGTAGGAGCCGAGTGGTCGGTCGGCTCCGTTCTCGTAGGCGCGCTCCTCTTTGCGTAATGCGTCCGTGACATTGTTGGTCATAGCAGGCCGTCCTACCCGGCTTGAGCGGGAGCATGCCCAGGTTTGGTGGGTATCCGGCCGGGTACTCAGAGGTCCCAACCTGGGGGGTGAGGGATTGTCCAGTCATACGCACGAGGTCACCGAGGGGATCATCGAGACCCTTAAGCGGGCCGGATCCGCGTTGAAGGCCGAAGGGGTCCGTTTCGCCCTGGCCGGCGGCTGCGCCGCGTACGCCAGGGGAGCCGCCCCGTCCCTGCACGACGTCGACTTCGCCCTGGTGGAGGAGGACGTCCCTCGCGCACTGGAAACCCTGCGCAAGATCGGCTTCCGCACCGCCGCCCCGCCCGAGGACTGGCTGGTCAAGGCATTCGACGAGCAGGAGCGCCTGGTCGACCTGATCTTCCGCATCGACGAGCGCCAGATCACCGCCGAGATGATCGCCCGCTCCGACATGATCAACACCGCCGCGCTGACCCTGCCCGTCCTGAACGCCACCGACCTGGTGATCTCCTGGATCCTCCCCATGTCCGAACACAGCTGCGACTACGGCGCCATGCTCCCCCAGGTCCGCGCCCTCCGCGAACAGGTCGACTGGGACCACGTAGCGGTAGTCGTCTCCGTCTCCCCCTACGCCGCCACATTCCTAACCCTCCTGGACCGCCTAGGCATCGCCTGCCCCAAACCCCCCTCCGAGGACGCCGACCTCCACTGGCCCTGACCCATCCCCCCACCGCCCCCGCCGGTCACCCCTCACAAGGGGAGGCCGGCGCTTTCGTATGAGATCGGGACGTGGCAGAACCCCCGGCAAGCGCGGAACTCCCCCGCAAGCGCAGAGCACCTCCAGGCAAGCTCCGAATCGCATCGCACACGCGGAAGGCCGCCACACATGCGGAAGGCCGCGCCGGGCGGCGCGGCCTTCCCTGGTTGGGTGCGGGCGTCCCGTCAGATCGTGCCGGGTCCGTAAGGGAAACGACCGTAGTAGTCGCTCACCTTGTCCCGATAGGTCGACTCCTTGTAGCCGACCTCATCGAACTCGGGGCCGTCCTTGATCTCGTCCTTGGTGCGACTGACGAAGACCTTCCGCTCCTGCGGATCGATCTGCGTGACCGTACTGGCCGGAAGTAGCACCTTCTTCCCGAAGATCCACGGCCCAGTGTCCACGACCAGGTAGCTTTCCCCCACCTCGTAGGTGGCTTCGTCGACCGACCCGATCTTGCCGTCTGTCGCCTCGACGTGATAGCCCACCACATCAAAGCTCTGGTTGGTACCGGTGACGGTCGGACTGAAGGTCCAGAGATCCCGGTTAGCCATATGAAACAGTCTCCCTTCGATTGACGTCGTCGGGCACCCCCCCTCTTACCCCCGCCCCTCCGCCCAAACGTCCCCCCCGCCCTCCCCC
>NZ_JBHSRF010000133.1:0-11750 GCF_042658925.1 Sphaerisporangium aureirubrum | reverse complement strand
CCCCGCCTCCCGTCTCCCGTCGCCGGTCCCCCGTCTCCCGTCGCCGGTCCCCCGTCCCCCGTCGCCGGTCCCCCGCCTCCCGTCCCCCGCCCCCCGTCCCCCGTCGCCGGTCCCCCGCCGCTCCGGGGGTTGTTTTACCGGCGCCGGGTCGGCGGGACGTAGTGCGGCGAAGTCGGCGCCGCCGTGCGGCGGACAACCCTCGTGTGCGCTGCGCCGGTGAAATGGTCCTCGCGAAGGGACGCGCTTCGCGCGGAAAGGCGCAAGGGCTGTGCTCATGCGGGGGACACCCCCGCACCCCCGGTCCTGCCGGGCTCACCGTGCTCCACCGCCCGGGGCCGTGATTACCCCCCGTCCCCGTCCCCCGTCGCCCGTCCCCCGCCGTCGCCCGTTCCCCGCCGCTCCGTCGGGGCTCGTTTTACCGGCGCCGGGTCGGCGGGACGTAGTGCGGCGAAGTCGGCGCCGCCGTGCGGCGGACAACCCTCGTGTGCGCTGCGTTGGTGAAATGGTCCTTGCAGAGGGCGCGCTTCGCGCGAAAGTCGCAAAGGCTGTGCTCCTTCGGGGGGCACCCCCGCACCCCCGAGCGGTTGCGTCCACGGGAGTGGTGTAACTCCTGGGGATCTTCGTGAAGGTGTCGATGGCCGGCCGCCTGGCACCGAGGGCGGCGCATTCATGATCACGCCACGGAACACCACCTGACGGGACGTCACCCGCCGCACCACGTCCCGCCGTACGGGCGCCAGTGCACAGGACCTAGGAGGCGCCGAGAGCCCGGGGGGGAGGCAGGGTGTGGAGGCGCGTCGGGTGGCATGAACAGAGGGTCGTATGGGCGGTCGTGGACTGGAACGCATCTCCGGTGGGTGACGTCCCGCGAAGGGGTGAAAGTACGACGATCTTGATGGGGGAGCGCAGGTCCGGCCATTCGGTACCAGGGCATCTGGGTCTTCAGCTCGGGTGCGGTGTTGCGCCACTTGGCGGACGCATTCGCGGCGGAGCACGGTGAGCCCGGCAGGCTCGGAGGTGCGGGGTGTCCCCGCAGGAGAACAGCCCTTGCGCCTTTCGCGCGAAGCGCGCCCTCCGCGAGGACCATTTCACCGGCGCCGCGCAAACGCGGGGTTGTCCGCCATAAGCGGTGCCGGTTTCGCCGCACCACGTCCCGCCGACCCGGCGCCGGGTGGAACGACCGTCCGGGGAGACGGGCACGGGCGACGGCAGGGCGGTCCCGCCCTGCCGGGACGGTACCCCCATGAGCACCGCGCCTCCCACAGGCACGGACAGCGGGCCAACCACCGTAAGGCGGCGCCGGGTTCGCCGTACGACGTCCGCCGTCCCCGTGCCGGTAGGACGGACCCGACTGGCGGTGAGGCGGCCGAGCCGTGGGCGACAGGGCTCCCGGGGTGCAACCGGGACCACCAGAGCTCCCACCCCTGGTGGGGGTGCGTCTACGTGCGGTGATGGACGCGCTGTGGATCGGGTGGGCTGTGGTCGGCATGGTGGTAATCGACAACGGGTGGGTCCATCCACCCTGGCCGGAGCGGGTTTGATGTCCTTCGGTCCCTTGACGTCAGCTATTCCTGGAGCGCCGACCCGCGGCGGGTTTCTCGCCGTACGGCGGCGCCGGGTTCGCCGCACCACGTCCCGCCGACCCGGCGCCGGGTGGAACAACCGTCCGGGGAGACGGGCACGGGCACGGGGGCGGGCACGAGCACGAGCACGAGCACGAGCACGAGCGCGGGCACGGGCACGAGCACGACCGCGGGCACGAGCACGACCGCGAGCACGGGCGCCGTCACAGGGCGGGACTGCCCTGACGGGACGGCGCCGCCAGGCGCGCGCCACTCACGTAGCCCCTTGTGGGGTGGTAAGGGCTAGTGGTGGCCGGGCTAGTGGTGGTGGGGGGCTACCACTACCTCTACGCGTTGGAATTCCTTGATGTCGGAGTAGCCGGCGGTGGCCATGGTGCGGCGGAGGGCGCCCATCAGGTTCATGGAGCCGTCGGCGACGGTTGAGGGGCCGTGGAGGATTTCTTGCATGGTGCCGATGGTGCCTACTTCTACGCGGGCGCCTCTCGGGAGGTCGGGGTGGTGGGATTCGGAGCCCCAGTGGTGGCCTTGGCCGGGGGCCTCGACCGCGCGGGCGAGGGGGGAGCCGACCATCACGGCGTCGGAGCCGCAGGCTATGGCTTTGGCTATGTCGCCGGAGCTGGTCATGCCGCCGTCGGCGATCACGTGGACGTAGCGGCCGCCGGACTCGTCGAGGTAGTCGCGGCGGGCGGCGGCGACGTCGCCGATGGCGGTGGCCATGGGGACGGCCACGCCCAGGACGGTGCGGGTGGTGTGGCCGGAGCCGCCGCCGAAGCCGACCAGGACGCCGGCGGCGCCGGTGCGCATGAGGTGGAGGGCGGCGGTGTAGGTGGCGCAGCCGCCGACGACCACGGGGACGTCTAGCTCGTAGATGAACTGCTTGAGGTTGAGGGGCTCGGCGCGGCCGGAGACGTGCTCGGCCGAGACGGTGGTGCCGCGGATGACGAAGATGTCGGCGCCGGCGTCGATCACCGCCTTGTAGTGCTGGGCGGTGCGCTGGGGGGACAGCCGGGCGGCGGTGGTCACCCCGGCCGAGCGGACCTCCTCGATGCGGCGGCCGATGAGCTCGTCGCTGATCGGCGCGGAGTAGATCTCCTGCAGCCGCCGGGTCGCCGCCTCACCGTGCAGCTCGGCGACCTCGGACAACAGAGGCGCCGGGTCCTCGTAGCGGGTCCACAGCCCTTCGAGGTCCAGCACGGCGAGCCCGCCGAGCCGTCCGATCTGGATGGCGGTCGCCGGTGAGACCACGCTGTCCATCGGGCTGACCACGACGGGCAGCTCGAAGCGGTAGGCGTCGATCTGCCAGGCGATCGACACCTCCTCCGGGTCCCGGGTGCGCCGCGACGGCACGATGCCGATCTCGTCCAGCGCGTACCCGCGGCGCCCGCTCTTGCCGCGCCCGATCTCAACCTGAGTCATGCTCTCGCTCGTTCCCGTTCCTCGGTGACGCCCACACCTGGGGCACACATCGTTCTACCCCACCACGACCCGTACATCCCGGGCGCGGCCCCGGGGTCAGCGGCCGTGGTAGTTGGGGGCCTCGACGGTCATCTGGATGTCGTGCGGGTGGCTCTCCTTGAGGCCCGCGGCGGTGATGGGCATCAGCAGGCCGTTGTCGTGGAGCTCGGCGATGGTGCGCGAGCCGGTGTACCACATGCCCTGCCGAAGGCCGCCGACGAGCTGGTGGGCGACGGCGGCCACCGGGCCGCGGTAGGGCACCTGGCCCTCGATGCCCTCGGGGATGAACTTGTCCTCGCTGGCGACGTTCTCCTGGAAGTAGCGGTCCTTGCTGTAGGAGCCGCCGCGCTCGCGGTTGCGCACCGCGCCCAGGGAGCCCATGCCGCGGTACGACTTGAACTGCTTGCCGTTGATGAAGATCAGCTCACCGGGCGACTCCTCGCACCCGGCGAGCAGCGACCCCAGCATCACGGCGTCCGCCCCGGCGGCCAGCGCCTTGGCGATGTCCCCCGAGTACTGCAGGCCGCCGTCGCCGATCACCGGGACGTTCGCGGGGCCCGCGGCCAGGGACGCCTCGTGGATGGCGGTGACCTGGGGAGCGCCCACGCCGGCGACCACGCGGGTGGTGCAGATGGAGCCGGGGCCCACTCCGACCTTGACCGCGTCGACGCCGGCGTCGATCAGCGCCTGCGCGCCCGCGCGGGTGGCGATGTTGCCGGCGATCACGTCGACCTGGCCACCGGCCTTGATCTTGGCCACCATGTCGCACACCCCGCGCGAGTGGCCGTGGGCGGTGTCGACCACGATGACGTCGACCCCGGCCTCGATCAGCGCCTGGGCCCGCTTCTCGGCGTCGCCCGCGACGCCGACCGCCGCGCCGACCACGAGCCGGCCGTCGGCGTCCTTGGTGGCGAGGGGATACTGCTCGCTTTTCGTGAAATCTTTCACAGTAATCAGGCCGCGCAGCCGGCCCGCGGCGTCCACGAGGGGCAGCTTCTCGACCTTGTTGTGCCGCAGCAGCCGGAAGGCCTCGTCGCGCGACACCCCGACAGGGGCGGTGACCAGCGGCATCGCGGTCATGACCTCGCGCACGGGGCGGTTGTGATCGGCCTCGAATCGCATGTCGCGGTTGGTGACGATGCCGAGCAGGACGCCACTGTGGTCGGTGACCGGCACGCCGGAGATGCGGTACTTGGCGCACAGGCGCTCCACGTCGGCGAGCGTGTCGTCCGGCGCGCAGGTGACGGGGTTGGTGACCATGCCGGCCTCGGAGCGTTTTACCAGGTCGGCCTGCTGGGCCTGGTCCTCGATGGAGAGGTTGCGGTGCAGGATGCCGATGCCGCCCTGCCTGGCCATGGCCACCGCCATGCGCGCCTCGGTCACGGTGTCCATCGCGGCGGACACCAGCGGGATGCGCAGGGTGATCGAACGCGACAAACGAGTGGTGGTATCCGCGTCACCGGGTTGGAGATCAGAATAAGCGGGCACCAGTAGCACGTCATCGAACGTCAGCCCCGGTTCGGTGAACTTGGCCATCTGTCACCCTCCTGCCCATTGGCGCGCTCAAAACGGGGAAAGGCGCCGGCCCCGTGCACAGTTTAGTGGGCCCCAGGTCAGAGGCTCGTCCCGCCTGTGGACGGGCGGCGCGAGCGTCGTAGGCTCATCCGCTTCCCGGCACTTCCCCTCACCGGGACAACCAAGGGTCATAAGGTGGAATGCGTGCTGGAAGACGTCCCCCGCGACCCGTTCGCGGACGACCCGAACGACCCCACCGCGGTACTGGGCGAGCTCGACCACTCCGAGCCGCTGACCTTGGCCGAGCGCGACGAGGCGCTCACCGACCTCGCCGACGTGGAGGTCTTTCGCTCGCTGCTCGAACCGCGGGGTGTCCTCGGGCTGTGCCTGGACTGTCCGGAGTGCGGCGAGCAACACTATTTCGGCTGGGATCTACTGCGCGGAAACCTCCGCCAGATGATCGACCACGGGCGGCCTCAGGTCCACGAGCCCGCCTTCGAACCCGACCCCGCGAACTACGTCTCCTGGGAATACGCCCGCGGCTACGTCGACGGCGTGATCGACACCGAGGAGAGCCGCTGATCGACGTCCTCGGCCAGCGCCCGCAACAGGCGTACCACGGTGTCCGCCGCGCCGGAGTCACCGCCCGGCATGGGGCCCCTGCGCGCCAGCGCGTCGAGGACCGCGTCAGTCGAGAGCACTGCCGGATCCACCTCCGGCCCGTGTCTCCGGACCGGATGCGCCGGGCGGAGGGCGGTCAAGCTATCGACTCCATGTCGGCCATCGCCCTGAGCCTGGCCAGCGCCCGGTGCTGGGCGACGCGAACCGCACCTGGTGACATACCCAGTACGTTACCCGTCTCCTCGGCGGACAGTCCCGAGACCACCCGCAAAATGATCAGCTCGCGCTGGTTGTCGGGAAGACGCGACAACAGCGCGCGGGCGTGCTCGGCCTCGATGTAACGCACCACGGTCTCCTCCGGCCCCGGCCCCTGGTCGGGACCGTCCGGAAGATCCTGGGTGGGCACGGCGGAACGCACCGAACTACGCAGCGCGTCGGCGACCTTGTGCGAGGCGATGCCGAAGACGAACGACGCGAACGGACGGCCCATGTCCCGGTAACGCGGCAGCGCGGCGAGCACCGCGATGCACACCTCCTGGGCGACATCGTCGGCTATGTGGTAATGACCGGAGACCCGGCCGAGCCTGGCACGGCAATAGCGCACCACCATAGGGCGCAACCGCCCCAGCAATGATTCGATCGCGCTGCGATCCCCTTGTACGGCAAGGCTCGTCAGATCCCTGAGGTCGGACTCATCCGATCTCGTCGCAAGCCTTACCCCAGCCTTGGCGTCGGCGACGCATCCCTCGGTCACGTTACGCATGATGCCCGCCACGATCGCGCATGTCGTCATCGTGAATGGATACGGATTGGTCACATTGACGCGTCGATAACCGAGGGTAATCATCCGAACACAGGAGTGTTTCCATATTTCACGGGCGAACCCGAATTCGCGGGTATTTGTTAGACGTCGCCCCTGACGGGGAAGGGATGAGGGTGACGTACGCCCGACGCCCCGGCCCGCCGATCGGTTTACCGTGCCGTCAAATCGAGCGCCAGGAAAATCGTTTGCGCAAATAGTCACGGCCCGCGCCTAGTGTCAGGCGCGGGCCGTGGCCGTCAGGAAGAGCGGGTGCGGGTCAGTGGCCGTGGCCGTGCCCGTGTCCCTGGCCCGCGGCGGCCGGAGCCTCGTCCTCGGGCTTGTCCACGACGAGCACCTCGGTGGTGAGGAGCATGCCCGCGATGGACGCGGCGTTCTGCACCGCGGAGCGGGTGACCTTCACCGGGTCGATGACGCCCTCGGCGACCAGGTCGCCGTACTGGCCGGTGGCCGCGTTGAGGCCGTGGCCGGCCGGCAGCTCGCTGATCTTGGCGGTGATGACGTAGCCCTCGAGGCCGGCGTTCTCCGCGATCCAGCGGGCGGGCTCGACGAGCGCCCGGCGGACGATGGCGACGCCGGTGGCCTCGTCGCCGCTCAGGCCGAGGTCGTCCAGCTCCTTGGACAGGTGCACCAGCGCCGAGCCGCCGCCGGAGACGATGCCCTCTTCGATCGCGGCGCGGGTGGCCGAGATCGCGTCCTCGAGGCGGTGCTTCTTCTCCTTGAGCTCCACCTCGGTGGCCGCGCCGACGCGCAGGATGCACACGCCGCCGGACAGCTTGGCGAGGCGCTCCTGGAGCTTCTCGCGGTCCCAGTCCGAGTCGGTGTTCTCGATGGCGTACTGGATCTCACGGACGCGGTCCTGGATGGCCTGGGTGTCGCCCGAGCCCTCCACGATGGTCGTGTTGTCCTTGTCCACCACGATGCGGCGGGCGGTGCCCAGCACCTCGGTGCCGACGTTCTCGAGCTTCAGGCCGAGCTCCTCGGACACCAGCTGGCCGCCGGTGAGGATGGCCATGTCCTGGAGCATCGCCTTGCGGCGGTCACCGAAGCCGGGGGCCTTGACGGCCACCGAGGTGAACGTGCCGCGGATCTTGTTGGTGACCAGGACGGCGAGGGCCTCACCCTCGATGTCCTCGGCGACCACGAACAGCGGCTTCTTGGTCTGGGCGACCTTCTCCAGCAGCGGGAGGAACCCGGCGATGGAGGAGATCTTGCCGAGGTGCAGCAGGACGTAGGCGTCCTCCAGCACGGCTTCCATGCGCTCGGGGTCGGTCACCATGTACGGCGACAGGTACCCCTTGTCGAACTGGAGACCCTCGGTGAACTCGAGCTCCAGGCCCATGGTGTTGGACTCTTCGACGGTGATCACGCCGTCCTTGCCCACCTTGTCGAACGCCTCGGCGATCAGCTCGCCGATCTTGGCGTCCTGGGCGGAGATGGTCGCGACGTTCGCGATCTCCTTCTTGTCCTCCACGGTGCGGGCCCGCTCCAGGAGGCGGTCGCTGACCGCGCGCGCGGCGATGTCGATGCCACGCTTGAGGCTCAGCGGGGACGCGCCGGCCGCGACGTTGCGCAGGCCCTCGCGCACCATGGCCTGGGCCAGCACGGTCGCGGTGGTGGTGCCGTCACCGGCGACGTCGTTGGTCTTGGTCGCCACTTCCTTGGCGAGCTGCGCGCCGAGGTTCTCGTACGGCTTGTCGAGCTCGACCTCACGGGCGATGGTGACACCGTCGTTGGTGATGGTCGGGGCACCGAACTTCTTGTCGATGACGACGTTCCGCCCGCGCGGTCCAAGGGTCACCTTGACGGCGTCCGCGAGGGCGTTGACGCCACGCTCAAGCGCGCGGCGGGCGTCCTCGTCGAACTCCAGGATCTTCGGCATTTAAGGTCCTCTCAGCATCAGAGCCCCGGGCCTTCTTCTGAAGCACCCGGGGCTTGATACGCGTTTTCTAGTAAGGCTCCGTTGTAGATGGCCGCTTACGCGCCCGGGGCTTTACTTCTCGATGATCGCGAGAACGTCACGGGCGGAGAGCACCAGGTACTCCTCGCCGCCGTACTTGACCTCGGTACCGCCGTACTTGCTGTAGAGGACGACGTCCCCTTCCTTGACGTCGAGCGGGATGCGCTTCTCGCCGTCCTCGTCCCAGTTGCCCGGGCCCACCGCGAGGACCTTGCCCTCTTGCGGCTTCTCCTTGGCGGTGTCCGGGATAACCAGACCGGAAGCGGTCGTCTGCTCGGCCTCAAGCGGCTGGACCACGATGCGGTCGCCGAGCGGCTTAACGGGAACCTTGGTGGCGGTCGTCACGATCGGACCTCCCCTTCAGATTGTGATGATGAGCTGAAGAGGCGACCAGCGGCCTGCCGTCGCGGGTGTCAGACCTGCCTCGTCGCATTATGTCTGGCACTCTCCCTCGTCGAGTGCCAACACTGAACAGTATGCAAGGGCGCCGACACAGTCAACACGGACAGGCCGTCCCAGGTCAGTGCGCTTAACCGTACCGCAGCCAACAGAACGTTCCTCGCGTGATATGTCCGCCTCAGTACCGCTGTGACCTGCTCCTCGTCACCCCGCACGACCCGGTAGCGTCAGCGGGCGTGGACCATGACGCTTTCCGCGAACTTCTGACCCCGCACGGCCAGAAGGCACTGGCCGACGCCGTGCGGATGGTCGAGGACGGCGCGGACGCGGTCGCGGCGGCCGTGGGACTGCGCAGGACCCACCCCGCGGACCTCGCGGGCGCCGCGCTGACCCAGGCGCGGCTGCGCGCACGGGGCGCGGCGAAGTTCGGGGCGGACGCCGCGGTGATGTACTTCACACCGGACGGGCTGGAACAGGCGACCCGCGCCGAGGTGGCCGACCACCGGGCCCGCCGCTTCGAGCCGGGCGCCCGGGTGGCCGACGTCTGCTGCGGGATCGGCGGCGACCTGCTCGCGCTGGCCCGCGCCGGGTGCGTGGTCGACGCGGTGGACCGCGACCCGCTCACCGTGGAGGTCGCGCGGGCCAACGCGGACGCGCTCGGCCTGTCCGGCCGGGTCACCGTGACGGTGGGGGACGCCGCCGGCGTGACGCCCGAGCGGTACGACGCGCTGTTCGCCGACCCGGCGCGGCGGGTCACCGGCAGGCGCGTCTTCGACCCCCTGTCCTACTCGCCGCCCTGGCCGGACGTCCTCGCCCTGGCCGGCCGGGCCCGCGGCGCGTGCCTGAAGGTGGCGCCCGGCGTGCCGTACGAGCTGCTGCCCGCGGGGGCGGAGGCCGAGTGGGTGTCCTACCGGGGGGAGGTCAAGGAGGCGGCGGTGTGGACCGGCGCCCTGGGCCCGGCGGACGGCGCCTCGGACGGCCTCCCCGCGGACGGGGGCGTTCTGCGGCGGGCCACCATGCTGCCGTCCGGGCTGAGCATGACGCCGGATCCCGGGCTCGGCGAGCCGGCGGTGGGGCCGGTGGCGCGGTATCTGTACGAGCCGGACGGGGCCGCGATCCGGGCACATCTGGTGGCCGAGGTGGCGGCGGCGGTGGGCGGGCACCTGCTCGATCCGCGCATCGCGTACATCACCGGGGACGGGCCGGAGGTCACGCCGTGGGCGTCGCGCTACGAGGTGCGGGAAACCATGCCCTTTTCCGGGAAACGGCTGCGGGCGGCGCTGCGGGAACGCGAGATAGGTGCGGTGACGCTGAAGAAAAGGGGCTCGGCGCTGGACTTGGAGAGACTTCGTAGGGATTTGAGGCTGTCCGGGGGCAATTCTTGCGTTGTGGTGCTCACCCGAATTGGCGAGAATCCGTACGCGTTGATCTGTGAACCCGCCTGACCTGCGACGATAGCAAATGCGGGCATTTTATCGGTAATCACGATGTTTTAAAGTCGGCCCCGAAAGCGTCGTGGTCAAGCACTACAGTTGGCCAGCGCGGGATTTCGCTGACCGACGTTTCACCCTTTTGCTGAGTCATGCCCGCCGGCCGCACCGCTCCACCGCCGCGTGTGCCGCCCGCGAGCGAAGGAGCCCTCGGTGGACCACTCCAACCACACCCTCCTCCAGGCGGGAAGCCAGACCGCCATCTCCGACCGCATGCGCGAGCTCCTCGCCCGCGCGGCGCAGGACCACGTCTACGAGCAGCGCACCCAGGGCGCCGTGCTCGACGAGATCCGCCAGCGGCTCGAGGGCATGGAGTGGCTGCTGCGCGAGGTACGCGAGCGGGAACTCGGCGGGCTGAGCGTCGTGCTCGAGGACATGGGCGGGCGGCTCGGCGAGCTGGCCACCCGCCCGCCCGCCTGGGCCGAGGGGCTCGCCCAGCACGTCGAGATCGTCCGTGACCGTGTGGACGGCGTCGGCAGCCGGGTGGCGGGCATCGGCGACCGCATCGAGTCGGTGGGCGACCGCGTCAAGCCCGTGGCCGAGCTGCCCGGCCTGCTGACCGACCTGTGCACCGTCCGGGAGGGGGTCGCCGAGGCGCTCAAACGCATCCAGGCGGTCCTGGACGGCACGCAGGGGATGACCGACCGCATGGCCGAGTTCACCCGCCGCCTGGCCCAGTTCCAGTCCGGCATCGAGGCCGCCGGGGGCCGCTTCACCCGCGTCGACAAGGCCCTGCTCGACCTCACCCAGCGCACCGAGCGCGTGGAGGGCTGCGTCCTCGACCTCAGCGAAGGCATGGAGGACACCCTCACCGCCACCATGGACCGCCTGACCGCCACCATGGACCGCCTCGCCGGCGGCCTCGACGGCGTCACCGGCAGAGTCACCGACTCCGAGTCCCACCTGGCCACCCGCCTCGCCTCCATCGACGCCCACCTCACCACCCTGACCACCCGCTTAGAGTCCCTGGACTCCCGCCTCGGCACCCACACGGACACCACCCGCTCCCACCTCCAGACCCTGACCACCCACGCCGAGTCCACCCACTCCCAGCTCCAGTCCCTGACCGACCACGCCGAGTCCACCCACACCCGCCTCCAGACCCTGACCGACCACACCGAGACCACCCACACCCGCCTCCACGACCTCGGCACCCGCACCGAAACGGCCCTCAAGGACCTCACCGCCCAGACCGAAACGGGTCTCGCGGACCTCGGCACCCTTACCGAAGCGGGCCTCAAGGAGCTCGCCGCCCACACCGAGGCGGACCTCACGGAGCTCGGCACCCGCACCGAAGCGGGCCTCACGGAGCTCGGCATCCGCACCGAGGCCATCGACGCCCGTCTGGCCGACTCCGGGGCCCCCGTCGCCGCCCTGCGTGATCAGCTGGCCGAGCTCGACACCCGCCTGGCCGCGATGGACACCCGTCTCGCGGCCCACGACACCCGCTTCGGCACGCTCGATCAGGGCGTCACCACGATCAACGAGAGCTTCGAGGGCGTCAACGAGCGCCTGGACCTCGTGGACGACCACGTCGAGGCCGTCAACCAGCGCGTCGGCCAGCTCCCCGCGCTCCTCGAGGTCGGCGAGGTCCACAAACGAGTAGCCACCCTGATCGACGCCCAGACCGACACCCAAGCCGAACGCTTCGACACCCTGGCCGCCCGCCTCACCGAAACCGCCACCGCCGTCCCCGCCCTGAAACAGCTGATCGAGGCCCGCCCCGACCACCCCCAACTGACCACGACCGTAGAAGACCTCCTCCGCCCCACCCACACCGACCTCACCCGCCGCCTAGGCGCCCTGGAAGAAACCATGCTGGCCCTAGCCGAAGCCCTCCTCCGCCCCACTCGCCCCCCAAAGGACTGATGCCCAACCCACCCCCCGTACGAGCATCACCGGATCTC
>NZ_JBHSRF010000132.1:0-13103 GCF_042658925.1 Sphaerisporangium aureirubrum | reverse complement strand
TTGAGCCCTTCCCCTCGACCGTCACACGATGGCTCACTTTGTGCTAGCCGTCGATCGCTGATCGTCACCACTTACACCACTCGGCGGGACGTCACCCCACAACATGGTCCTTGTGGAGGCGCGCCCCGCGCGGAAGCGGATGCCGCAAGGGCTGTCTTATGAGGAGGAGTCCCACACCCCGAACTTGCCGGGCTCATCGGTACCCCTCGCGAGTCGTCTTGCCGTACGGGTTTCCCGCCGTACGACGGCGCCGATTTCGCCGTACCACGTCCCGCTGTCTCGGCGCCGGGGGAGACGGTCGTCTCGTGGGGCCGCGAGGGCCCGCACGCCGTTGGCGGGCGCTGCCCGGCCGGACAGGTCGGCCAGGTCGGGCCAGCCGGACAAGTGGACGCTTGACCCCACGAATCGTTCTTGCGGAGGGGCGCTCCGCGCGGGAGCCGCAAGGGCGCTCTTATGTGGGGGCGAGTCCCACACCCCGAGCCTGCCGGGCTCATCGGTACCCTCGCGAGTCGTCTTGCCGTACGGGTTTCCCGCCGTACGACGGCGCCGATTTCGCCGTACCACGTCCCGCCGTCTCGGCGCCGGGGGAGACGGTCGTCTCGTGGGGCCGCGAGGGCCCGCGCACCGCTGGCGGGCCCTGCCTGCCCCGCCAGGCCGGGCCAGCCGAACGGGCCGAACAGGCCTGGCCAGCAGAACAGGCCGAGCAACTGAACAGGCTGGACAGGCCGAGCCAGCCGGACAGGCCGAGCCAGCCGGACAGGCCGAGCCAGCCGGATAGGCCGGATAGGCCGGACAGGCCAGCCTCCAATACGGTGGCCGGCCTGTCGATGTGCCGCGGGGGAGAGCGGTACCCCTAGTCGCCCTCGAAGAAGTCGCCGATCTCGTCAAGGGCTTCGGCGGCGACGAAGCCGCCGATCAAACCGGCTGCGCCGGCGGCTGCGATGCCGCCGAGGCCGATGCCGCCGCCGTGGTGGTCGTGGCGGCCGTAGGTGCCGTGGCCGCTGCCGCCGGAGAAGGGGGTGAGGGTGTTGAGCCAGGTGGTGAGTTCGGTGGGCCAGTCGCGGTGGGGGGCGTCGTGGTGGGTGGTTTGCCAGCGGGCTATGGCGTCGCCGCCGCCCATGCCGAAGCGGGAGCGTTTGTCGGCTTCGAGGATGATGTCCAGGCCGGCGGGGGTGGCTACGAAGGTCAGCTCTACCTCGTTGATGCGGCCGCGGTGGGCGGGCGGGGGGGCGAACTCGATCTCCTGGTAGAACGGCAGGTGCTGGTTTACGCCGAAGAGGTGGCCTACTTCCAGGTCGGCGCTCTTGAAGGCGAAGCCCAGGCGGTCGAACGCCCGCAGGACGGCCTCTTGGGACGGCAGGGGAGTGACGTGGAAGTCGTCCATGTCCCCCTTGTCCACGGCCTTCGCGATGGCCAGCTCGGTGCGGACGCCCATAGCCATGCCGCGCAGGCGGTGGCCCATCACTTCGGTGACGGGGGTCTCCCAGGGGACGCCGATGTGGAACGGGAGCACGCGGTCCTCGCCGGGGCGCAGGGTGAACGGGCCGGAGACCTGGCCGCGGAAGAACTCGATCAGGCCGACCTGCTCGGTGTCGCCGCGTTCGGACTCGACCCGGGTGACCAGCCCGAGCGCAACGTGCTCGATCTCGGCGTCGAAGTCGCCGCCCTTGAGCCGCACCTCGCCGGTCAGCGTGCCGCCGGGCTGCACGCGCGTGGTGGCCAGGACGGTGTCCACCGAGGGGGCGCCGACGCCGAGGGCGCTCAGCATCCGTTTGAAGACCACGGTTCCTCTTTCTCGTGTCTCGTGTTGAGGTGATGCGACCGATCGTGCAAACGAGCAGCGCCGGGGGCGGGTTCCCGCCGCGCGCGCCCGGGAAAATTCTTCGTGCCGCCGTTGAACCATGCGGCGAGCTCCCGCGTATCTCCTGCCGTGTTCGACGTCCGGAAGAGGCGGATTCCGGCGGTTGCCGGGCTGGCCGCCGCCGTGTTGCTGACCGTCCAGGTGGGCGCCGCCGCCGACCCGCGGCCCACTCTCGCGCAGGCCAGGGCGAAGCTCGCCCAGCTGAACGACAAGGCGGACGCGGTGGTGGAGCGCTTCAACACCGTCAACGAGAAGTACAAGGCCGCCCGCACCAAGTACGAGCGCCTGAACAAGGAGTACGCCACGGAGCAGGCCAAGGTGGAAGGCCTGCGCGAGAGCGTCGTGTCGACCGCGTCTGGTTTGTACCAGTACGGCGGCCTGTCCTCGGTGCCGGGCCTCATGTCCCAGCAGGACCCGTCGGGTCTGCTGGCGGGCCTGGCGGTGGCCGGCCAGGTGTCGGCGGGGCAGGCGTGGACGCTCAACGAGTTCGACGCGGCCACCAAGGGTCTGCGCGTCCGCCGCACGACCGCCAAGGCCGCGTTCGACGACCTCGGTGACCTGCTCGGGGACGTCGGCAAGGAGAAGAAGAAGGTCGAGAAGCTGGTCGGCGAGCAGGAGAACCTGCTGCGGCGCCTCAACCAGTTCAACGCGGGCGACCCCAACAGCAGGGGCATCACGTACGACGGCCCCGCGTCCGGCAGCGCCCGCAAGGCGTTGCAGTTCGCCTACGCCCAGGTCGGCAAGCCGTACCGCTACGGCGCCACCGGGCCGGGTTCGTACGACTGCTCCGGTTTCGCCCAGGCGTCCTGGGCGGCGGCCGGGGTGAAGCTGCCGCGCACCACGTACCAGCAGTGGGCGTGGGGCGCCTCCCGCCGGGTGTCGCTGAAGGCGTTGGAGCCCGGTGACCTGGTCTTCAGCAACGGCTTCGGCCACATGGGCATCTACGCGGGTGACGGCAAGATGGTGCACGCCCCGCGCACCGGCGACGTGGTCAAGGTCGTCACCATGGCGTCGTACGGCCCAGGCCGTTTCGTCGGCGCCGTCCGCCCCTGACAGGCGCCCTCCCCGCTTGACCCCCATCCGTCCGGGACCCCCATCCGTCCGGGACCCCCATCCGTCCGGGACCCCCATCCGTCCGGGACCCCCATCCGTCCGGGACCCCCATCCGTCCCTGACTCCCGCCCGCCGCGCCCGCCCTCGCTGTACCGGATTTAGACTCCAGACCGGTTGCTTCACCACGAAGAAGGTGACGAAGCACCCGGTACCGGACACCCGGACGTGAGGGGGAGACCATGACTCCAGTGACCGCCGCGTACCGGACGGCCCGCGACGACCTGCTCAGGCTGGGCGCCGACCACGCCACGGCGGTCGAGTCCTTCCGCTGGCCCGACCTCGGCCCGCGGTTCAACTGGGCGGTCGACTGGTTCGACGCCTACGCCCGGGGCAACGACGCGACGGCCCTGTGGATCGTCGAGGAGGACGGCTCGCAGGTCCGGCTGAGCTTCGCCGAGATGGCGCACCGCTCCGACCAGGTCGCGGTGTGGCTCGCCGAGCAAGGGGTGCGGCGCGGTGACCGGGTGCTGCTCATGCTGGGCAACCGGGTGGAGCTGTGGGAGTCGATGCTCGCCGTGATGAAGCTCGGCGCGGTGATCATGCCGACGACCACGGCGCTGGGCCCGGCCGACCTGCGCGACCGCGTCGAGCGGGGCGGCGCGCAGCATGTGGTCGCGGCCGGCGCCGACGTGCCGAAGTTCGGCGGGGTCCCCGGCGCGTACACCAGGATCCAGGTGGACGGCGCCGCCGACGGCTGGGCTGACTACCGGCTGGCGTACACCGTCGACGCCCCCGAGGTGCCCCACCCCGGCACCGCGCCGGACGACCCGCTGCTGCTGTACTTCACCTCCGGCACGACGAGCCTGCCGAAGCTCGTCCTGCACACGCAGGTGTCCTACCCGGTCGGCCACCTGACCACGGCGTACTGGATCGGGCTGCGGCCCGGCGACGTCCACCTCAACATCAGCTCGCCCGGCTGGGCCAAGCACGCGTGGAGCTGCTTCTTCGCCCCGTGGATCGCCGAGGCCACCGTGTACGTGTACAACTACGCCCGGTTCGACCCGCAGGCGCTCCTGGACCAGATCAGGCGGGCCGGGGTGACGACGTTCTGCGCACCCCCCACCGTCTGGCGCATGCTGATAAATGCGGACCTGTCCGGCGGGCCCGGCGACCTGCGCGAGGTCCTCGCCGCCGGAGAACCACTCAACCCCGAGGTCATCGAGCAGATCCGCGACCACTGGGGCCTCGCCATCCGCGACGGCTTCGGCCAGACCGAGACCACCGCCCTGGCCGGCAACACGCCCGGCTCCCCGGTGAAGCCCGGCTCGATGGGCCGCCCCCTGCCCGGCTGCCCCGTCGTGCTGGTCGACCCGGTCACCGGGACGCCCGCCGACGAGGGAGAGATCTGCCTCGACCTGTCCGCCCGCCCCCTGATGCTGATGACCGGCTACCAGGGCGACCCCGGGCGGCACGCCGAGGCGATGGCCGGCGGCTGGTACCACACCGGCGACGTCGCGAGCCGGGACGCTGAGGGATACATCACCTACATCGGCCGCACGGACGACGTGTTCAAGTCCTCCGACTACAAGATCAGCCCGTTCGAGCTGGAAAGCGTGCTCATCAAGCACCCCGCCGTCGCCGAGGCGGCCGTCGTGCCCGCCCCCGACCCCGTACGCCTCGCCGTCCCCAAGGCGTACATCGCCCTGGCCCCCGGCCACGCCCCCACCGAGGAGACCGCCATGTCGATCCTTCGTCACGCCCGCGAGAACCTCGCCCCCTACCTCCGCGTCCGCCGCGTCGAGTTCTACGAGCTCCCCAAGACCATCTCCGGCAAGATCCGCCGCGCCGAGCTCCGCGACCGCGAGGCCAACCTCCCCGGCTCGCCCGCCGAGTACCGCGACGACCAGTTCCGCTCCCTGATCACCTCCGGCCCCATCACGCCGCCGCCGATCAAGCCCCCGTCCCCCCTGACGCCGGGCCCCATCGCCCCGCCGCCGATCAAGCCGCCGTCCCCCCTCACCCCCGGTCCCATCACGCCGCCCTCGCCCAGGAAAGGCGCATGACCCCGCACGAGATCGGCCTGCTCCGTCTGGTCGCCCAGCGGATCGCCGGCCCCGGTACGGCCACCCCCGCCGACGCCGTACGCCTGCTCGGCGCCATGCAGGCCCAGGACCCCACCGGCGCGATCCTCTCGGTCGCGCTGCGCACCGAGGGCGGCACCCGGCAGGCCGTCCAGGCCGCCTACGACGCCGGTGAGATCGTCAAGTCCTGGCCGATGCGCGGCACCCTCCACCTGGTCGCCGCCGAGGACCTCCCCTGGCTGCTGCCCCTCACCACCCCCCGCATCCTCGGCGGCCACACCGCCCGCCTGGCGGAACTCGGCCTCGACGCACGGGCCCTGGGCCGGGCCCGCGAGCTGGCCGAGGAGGCCCTGTCCGGCGGCCGGAGCCTGCGCCGCGCCGACCTCATGGCCGTCTGGGACAAGGGCGGCCTGGAGACCACCGGCCAGCGCGGCTACCACATGCTCGGCAACCTCTCCCAGTCCGGCGTCCTGTGCTTCGGCCCCACCCTGGACGGCGAGCAGGCCGTCGTCCTCATCGAGGAGTGGATCCCGAACCCCCGCGAACTCGCCCGCGACGAGGCCCTCGGCGAGCTGGCCACCCGCTACTTCCTCGGTCACGGCCCCGCCACCCTCAAGGACTTCATGCGCTGGGCCCACCAGCTGACCGGCGACGCCCGCACCGGCCTGACCCTGGCCCGCCCCGCCCTGGCGAACGCCGAGGTGGACGGCACCGAGTACTTCATGGCCCCCGGCACCCCCGACCTCCTGTCCGCCCACCGCGCGGAAGCCGAGGGCCTCTTCCTGCTCCCCGGCTTCGACGAGTACGTCCTCGGCTACCAGAACCGCTCCGCCGTCCTCGCCCCCGAGTTCGCCGACCGCATCGTCCCCGGCGGCAACGGCGTCTTCCGCCCCACCGTCGTCAACGCCGGCCAGATCATCGGCACCTGGAAACAGACCATCCGCACCAAAACTCGCACCATCACCCCAACCCCGTTCACCACCTTCCCGAAAGGCGTCCCCGAAGCCATCGACACCGCCTACGCCGCCCTTCCTTAAGCCCAAATAGGCGCCGAATGCCGCCCATCTACCGCAATAATCAGAAAATCGGTGCAGAGCGCGGCAGGTGATGACTGGTGATAGAACAAAAGCCAGAAAGAGGATGGCTGGGTAGTCGCGCCGTCGCTTTCTGGACCGTGGTCGCGGGAGTCGTAGCCCTGGTGACGCTGGCCTGGCAGATCGCCCAGAGCGTGGCCGCCGGCGACGTCCCCCCAGCCGACCGGACGACCACCGGCGCCACCACTCCTCCCCCCGACCCCACGACGGCACCCCCTCCACCGGCGACGCCCACCCCGACACCCCCACCCGAGCCCTCCGAACAGCCTGATCGATCAACGGAGGCGGCCGTGCGCTGGGAGGGAGAGGTCTACGTCCAGCGTGGCGGCGTAGATCTCGACGCCGTCCCGGCCATGGTGAGGGAGGCCGGCGCCGACATCCGCAAGGACGATTTCACGGAGATCGCCCCAGGCGAGGGCGCCGCCGTCCTCACCTGGCCGGGCCCAGGCCGCCCCGGCTATCAAGAATGCGCCGCCCACGTCCAAGCCCCATCGGACATTCCCGTCCTGGACCCCGAAAAGGGCTCATATCTATGCGTCCGAACCAACGAAGGCCGCATAGCGGTAATCCGATATCTGCACATCGTGAACGGCGGCGCCTTCGGCTTCGACGTGACCTCGTGGCAAGATCACTGACACTCCCCGCCCCCACCGCTCAGGACCCGCCACCCGCCAGCAGCGCCCAGACGAAATGCCCCACCGCCGGGCTCCCGTGGTACCCCACGCGAAACGCCAGGTTGGCCACGGCGACCATGCCCCGCCCGTGCTCGTCGAGACAGACCTCCTGAGAGGCCTGCCGGAGAACAGGCGCGGCCCCGCCCCCGAGGTCGTGCACCCCGACCCGGACCGCCTCCCTCTGTCGGACGAGTTCCACCACGAAGTACCCGCCGGGCCATCCCGACCGGGTGTGCAGCAGGGCGTTGCTCACGAACTCGGCGACGACGAACTCGGCGTCGTCCACCCACCGCGTCCCCGCCAGCAGGCACCGCGCGAACGCCCGCGCCCGCGGCGCCTCCTCGCGCACGCCGGTGAAGACGCGCCGCCACACCATCCCACTCGCCGGCACGAGCGCCTCGGCGATCCCGGCGACGGGCTCGGCCATCCCGCCCTCCTTCTCGGGCAATGATCGCGGGACCGTCCCGCGCCGCCCATCACTGTCCCCCGCCCGGCCCTCCGGTGTCCGCCCCCATCCGGCCGCTCCGCCTGACCCTGCCCGCACCGCCCGTGACCTGGTCTCATCACTCGCCGCACGCCCGCGGATGACCATCGGATCACCAAGATCATGACTCCATTGCGTAATCGCCGGGGCACCGTGCGTCGGTAAAATGCGACGGCGGGAAGGAGACGAGATGACGAGCACCACCGGGCCCTGCCGGTCCACCGGAAGCGATCCGACGCGCTACGCGCCAGAGGCTTCACCTACGACCAGATCGCCGACGTCCTGGCGCTCGACCTCGACGACAGCCCTCTGCTGCTGCACAGATACGCCAACGGCATGACCGCCACCGAGGTCGTGGCCGCCTTCAACGACCTGGACCCCGCGGGCACGGCCTCCATGCGTACTGCCCGCCTGTACGACCTGGAGTCCTGGCCGCACCCCCGCCGCCGTCCGTCCCCCCGCGTGCTCGACCTGCTGGCGCGCATCTACCACACCACCGCCCGCCGCCTGGTGACCGACGAGGTCTACGCCACCTACGGCCCGTACGACCGCGACCTGATCGACGCCGTCGACCACCGCCACCTGGACCCCTGCCTGCGCCCCCGCCCCATCTCTTCGGTGCCCCGCACGCCCCGTGCGAGCATGGAACCGGCACCCGCCGCGGACCGGCCGCCCGGCCCCGCCCCCTCCCTGCGCCCCGCGGACTGTGCCGCCCTGCTCCACGCCCTCACCACCGAGGAGCCCGACGTGAAGCGACGCGACCTGCTCTTCGAACTCTCCCTGGCCCTGGGCGGCCTCCCCGCCGTCCGCCTGCTGCGGCACATCACACCCGGCGAGGAGGACCGCCTGCTACGCGCGGTACGCGGCACCACCCGAGTGGACACCCAGACCGTGACGGCGATAGAGAAGCTGATCGCCCAGTGCTGGCACCTCGACGAGACGTACGGCCCGGCGAAGTTGTTCCCCGTGGTCGACGCCCACCGGGATCTGGTCACACGCCTCCTGCGAGAGGGCTCCCTCCTCCCGGCGCTTCGGGACCGGCTCACCGCCGCGTACTGGGCGCTGAGCCACCTCGGTGGCTGGCTGCGTTATGACCGGCTCGACCACCAGGGGGCCATCGGCTGGTACGAGCAAGGGCTGGAAGCGGCGCATGAGTTGCGGGATCCGACGCTGCTGGCGCATCTGCACGGTCTTCTCGTGCTTCTGGAGTGCAACCGGGGACGGCCGGCCAGGGCACTCGATCATGCTCATGTGGCGCGGGCGTGGGCCCGGGAGAGTCCGAGCCGGCTTCAGCGGGCGGTCACGGCGCAGACGGCCGCACGTGCGCTCGTCGACGCCGGGAGGGGGAGCGAAGGCCTGCGGGCCATCGACCAGGCGTACAACCTGGCGGACGGCCCACATGGGGAGAGGGATCCGGCACACCTGTACTGGTGCACGCCCTCCCGCGTCTTGTGGAACCGGAGCCATTGCCTGGCGGCCATGAAACGCCCGGACGAGGCCCTTGCCGCGTCCGATCAGGTGCTCGCGGGTCTCGGACCCTCCGCCACCCGGGCACGGGCACTGCTGTTGCTGGAGCAGGCGGGCGCGTTCGTGCAGAAGCGGGAGATCGCCGCGGCGGCGTCACGCCTGGGCGAGGCCGCCGAGATGACGGCCCAGCACAGCTCGCCGCGCCTCGTACATGACCTCCGCGCCGCCAGACGGGCCCTCCAGCCATGGGCCACCAACACCTACGTCCGCGACCTGGACGAGAAGCTCCGCCTTCTCAACGGTCGTGGTGCGGTCACGGACGGCCGGTAGGGCGAGGTGCGAGGGCGTCAGAGGGCCGGGGCGGGGTGGGGGGCGGTGTTGTCGAGCAGGAGGAGGGCGTCGTGGTCGGGGGTGCCGGGTTCGGCTACGTAGACGGCCAGGCGTTGGCCGGGGGTGCCTTCCAGGTCCAGGGACTGGGGGTGGAGGGAGACGGTGCCGACCTGGGGGTGGAGGAAGGTCTTGCGGGTGGGTTTGCGGCCGGTCACTTCGTAGCGTTCCCATAGGCGGGCGAAGTCGGGGCTTTTGAGCAGTAGTTCGCCGACGAGGGTGGTCAGGTCGGGGGCGTCGGGGGCGGTGCCGGCCTGGGCGCGCAGGCGGGCGACGCAGCCGCGGACCTGGGTGTCCCATTCGGGGAACAGGGTGCGGGCGGCGGGGTGCAGGAACAAGTAGCGGGCCAGGTTGCGCTGCCGGGCCGGCCAGTCGTCCAGGCCCGCGTACAGGGCGAGGCCGCCGGGGTTGAAGGCCAGGAAGTCCATGCTGCGGCTGACGATGTAGGCAGGTGCGGGGCGCAGGGTCTCCAGCAGCAGTTTCAGGTGGGGGCGCACCGTGCGGCTGGGCGGCGGCGGGGGATCGGGGGCGTAGCGGGCGGCACGGGCGGCGAGTTCACGCAGGTGCTGGTGCTCTTGGTCGTCCAGCTGGAGGGCGCGGGCGAGGGCGTCGAGCACGGCGGGGCTGGGGCGGGTCTCTTTGCCGCGCTCCAGCCGGATGTAGTAGTCGATGCTCATCCCGGCCAGGGTGGCCAGCTCCTCACGGCGCAGTCCCGGGGTGCGGCGCAGGCCGGTCCCGGCGGGCAGGCCGACCTGGCCGGGGCTGGTCTGGGTGCGGCGGGCGCGCAGGAACAGACCCAGTTCCGTGCTCTCCCCGGTGGGACGCTCAGATGCCATACCCCAAGTCTCACATCCCGCTGACCTGCGCGGCGGCGGGGTGGGGGGCCCTGTCACTACCCCGAACGGCCCGCCCTGTCAGCCCGCCGGGATAAGCGCGAGGCTGGACTCACCAGGGGGCGGAGTGCGTCGGCACCCCACCCAGGACACGACCAAATATTTGGGGGTTCGGTGAAGCACACGAAGCTGCGTGATCTTGAGGTGGCCCGGATCGGGCTGGGCGCGATGGGGATGTCGCACGGCTACACCGGCTCGGGAACCGATGACGCCGAGTCGATCGCTACCCTGCACCGGGCGCTGGAGCTGGGTGTCACGCTGATCGACACCGCCGAGATCTACGGTCCGTACATCAACGAGGAGCTCGTCGGGCAGGCCCTGAAGGGACGTCGCGACCAGGTGGTGCTGGCGACGAAGTTCGGTCTCGTGGCCCACGGAGGCGCCGGTCCGTGGAACCTGGACTCCAGCCCGGTCAACATCCGCACCGCGGTGGAAGGTTCGCTGAAGCGGCTCGGGACCGACCGTATCGACCTGTACTACCAGCACCGCGTCGACCCGGGCACGCCGATCGAGGACGTCGCCGGCGCGCTGGCCGAGCTGGTCGAGCAGGGCAAGATCCGGGCGATCGGGCTGTCGGAGGCCGGCCCGGAGACGATCCGCCGGGCGCACGCCGTTCACCCGGTCACCGCGGTCCAGTCGGAGTACTCGCTGTGGACGCGCGGGGTGGAGGAGCGGGTGCTGCCGGTGCTGCGGGAGCTGGGGATCGGGCTGGTGCCGTACTCCCCGCTCGGGCGCGGCTTCCTCACCGGGCAGATCCGGTCCACCGGCCATTTCGCGAAGGACGACTTCCGGTACGGCAACCCGCGGTTCACCGGCGAGAACTTCCAGGCGAACCTGCGGATCGCCGACGGGGTCCAGGCGGTCGCCACCGAGGCGGGCGCCACCGCCGCCCAGGTCGCGCTGGCGTGGGTGCTGGCCCAGGGCGATGACATCGTCCCGATCCCCGGCACCAAGCGCGTCCACCGGGTGGAGGAGAACACCGCCGCCGACGCCCTCCACCTGACCGGCGAGCAGCTTGCCCGGCTGTCCGCGCTGCCGCCGGCCGCCGGGGACACCCACAATGAAGCCGGCCTGGCGATGCTCGAACGCTGAGCAATGCACCGGAACGAAGTCCGGTGGCCGTGCCGATCACGATGAAGGAGCGTCTCATGCGGACCGTCACCCTGAACAACGGCGTCCAGATGCCGATCCTGGGCTTCGGGGTCTTCCAGATCCCGGCGGAGCAGACCGAGCAGGCCGTCACCGACGCCCTCGCCGCCGGGTACCGCAAGTTCGACACCGCCGCGTCGTACGAGAACGAGGAGGCCGTCGGCCGGGCCCTGGCCGCGGGCGGGGTTTCCCGCGAGGAGCTCTTCGTCACCACCAAGCTGTGGGTGCAGGACAACCCCGCCGAGGAGACCACCCGCCGGGCCTTCGAGGCGTCGGCGAAGAAGCTCGGCCTGGACTACCTCGACTTGTACCTCATGCACCAGCCGTTCGGCGACGTGTACGGCCAGTGGCGCTCGATGGAGTCCCTGCACCGGGAGGGGCGGATCAAGGCGATCGGGATCTCCAACTTCTACCCCGACCGGGTCGTCGACCTCGTCGACCACAACGAGATCACCCCCGCCGTCAACCAGATCGAGGTCCACCCGTTCTTCCAGCGCGCCGCCGACCAGCGGATCAACAGCGAACGCGGCATCCTCGTCGAGTCGTGGGGGCCGTTCGCCGCCGGGAAGAACGACCTGTTCACCGACCCCGTCCTCACCGGGATCGGCGACGCGCACGGCAGGACCGTGCCGCAGGTCGTGCTGCGCTGGCTCGTCCAGCGGGGCATCCCGGTCAACGCCAAGTCCGTCAGCCGGCAGCGGATGAAGGCCAACCTGGAGGTGTTCGACTTCGAACTCACCGCCGACCAGATGGCCCGCATCGCCGCCCTGGACACCGGCGCCTCCTTGTACTTCGACCACCACGACCCCGCCATGGTCACGTGGCTGGGCAACCGCCGCACCAGCTGACAGCAGCAAGGCGATGGCTCGCCCGGCCGGCACCACCGACCGCGACTACATCGTCTCCTGCCCCGGCGCCACCCTCGGCGAAGGCCTCGCCGTCCGCGGCGAACAGGTCACCGAAGCCGGCCCCGGCATCGACGCCTGGCTTCGCCACACCGGCCTTCGCCGATGATGTGACACAGAACTCTCGCGCCCCCGCCGAGGTGTATGGACCATCAGGAGACGGCGCGGGCCGGTGTGGCCGACGGCCGCCAGTCGCCGAGGTGGGTGCGGGCGGTTCGTTCGGCGGCCTGCTCGGGGGTCAGCTGGGGCCGGTTCTCCGGGAGGGGAACCTCCGCCCCGGGGCCGAAATTGCGGTACTCCCCGAAACGCGCGTCCTGCCAGTGATAGCCGGAGCTCATGTCCACATACGGCGCGATCGGGTTGATGGCGTCTCCCAGCCACGTCTCCCGCACGGTGAGCATCGGCACGGCGGTCAGGTCACTGCTGGGCCGCCACGGCCGGGCGAGCCCGTACGACCCGATCGCCGCCTCGCCGCCGATCGCGCACCGGACCGCGAGGAACCCGTGCGGGTTGGCGGCCGCCGTGCTCGGCGCGAACACGTACCCGTACGGCGTGAACGACACGTCCCGCCACAACATGCGCAGCTCGCACCGGTCGAAGACCGCCGTCCCCCGCCCGAACACGAAGTCGACGTCCCCCTCCACGTAGCAGTACCGGTAGTACTGCCGCGCGAACTCGGCCAGGCTCACGGTGTCGGCATAGAGGGTGTCCTGGTGCCCCAGGAAGCGGCACCCCTCGAAGACCGACCGATCACCCATGACCTTCGCCGCGACCGCCTGAGTGGCCGTGATCTCCGGATGGTCCCCCCGCAGCCAGTCGTTGGCGAACGTGACGTGCAGCCCCGTGAACCCGTCGGCCTGAACCGTGACCGTGGCACTGCCACTGGTCCCATAGGTCCCGCCCCCAGGCTTGGCCGTCCCCGCCGCGTTCCCGTAAACGATCTGCACATCCCGAGCCCGCCCCGTGGCCCCCACGAACGCAAGCCCCGTCTTCCCCCGCCCCACCAAAACCGTCTCCCGGTAGACCCCCGCCGCGATGACCAGCGTCCACCCCCC
>NZ_JBHSRF010000131.1:0-14038 GCF_042658925.1 Sphaerisporangium aureirubrum | reverse complement strand
TCGGCGGACGGCCGGGCCGGCGCCGCGGATAACCCCACTTTCGCCGCACCATATCGCGGTGCCAGCGTAAGAGCGTGGCCGCAGTGACCACGAACGCCTGCCATCGGATCCGGGGCAGCAGTCGGGACAGCACCGCCAGCAGCGCCCGGTCCGCCGGCGCCCGGGCGCATTGGACCGGCCTGGCAACGCAGGACGGCAAGCTGATGACGTAGGACGATGATCTCGACGTCCCTACCCGCGTCCGTGCGTAGCCGCAGCAGCAGGAACTGGCCAACCCGGATGAGCGACAGGTAGAGCAACCAGACCAACACGGGCCGCGATCCTGCCAGATGAAAAATCCTGATCGTGCGAGAACACCGCAGGTCACAACCCAAATCGGGGTTTTCGGGCCCCACACCTCGCCCGGCACCGACGCGACCAAAGACGACAGGCAATCGCATCTGGACCAGCGATAACTACCGACCGTAACCGACTACGAATGATCAACGATCATGGCAGCGACCCACCCTCGACCAAAGAGCCCACAACGAGCACACACAGGCACCAAAACACCACTGGGCACCCTCCACATTGTGGAGAATGCCCAGGTCACCGGTGTACTGCTGGGTGCGCCGCCAGGGACTCGAACCCCGGACCCGCTGATTAAGAGTCAGCTGCTCTAACCAACTGAGCTAGCGGCGCGTGCGGTATCCAGAATACCGGTAGTTCGGGGTGCCTGGTTCACCTGGGGCGCCGGGGGTGGTTGTGAGGGGGGTGCCGGTGAGGGTGGACAGGACGGTCAGGGCGCGTTGCCATAGGGCTTCCGCGTCGGTGTGCGGGGTTGGGGTTTCGCAGGCCATCAGGTCGCGGGCCAGGGCCGTCAGGGGGCCGTTGTCGCCCAGGTGGGTGGCCAGGGCCATCAGGCGGCTGCCTAGGTCGGCCAGGTAGGTGAGGCGGTCGGAGGGGGACATGGGGTGGGGGGAGCGGAGACGGGTCAGTTCTTCGGCCAGTTGCGGGCGGATGGTCTCAGGGGAGTGGCGGATCAGGCCGCGGGCGGGCTGGGCGAGGCGCTTGGCCACACCGAAGCGGCCTCGGGGGGACGCGCCGGGGCGGGCGCCGCCCAGAGGGGGTGCGGGGGTGGCGCTCAGTGGAGGTGCGGGGCTGGCGCCTAGGACGCCGCCGACCATCTCCTGGTCGCCGGCGGCGTACTTCGGGGCGGCGCTGAAGAACGACGGCGCGGCGGTGGTGTGCGCGACCGGAGCGGCGGCCATCATGGGTGCGGCGGTGACGGGCATGTCCCAGCCGCTGGGCATCTCCACTGGCTGGATGACGCGATGCGTCGGCCCGCCCTCGGTGGCCACGACCCGGGTGTCCACCGCCACGAACGCGGTGAACCGGCACAACACCCCGTGGCGCAACGAGGCCCCGACGATCTCCTGCTCCAGCCCGTGCTCCCCGGCGGCGTACCGGTCCTCCAGCTTCCGCAGATGGGCCCGCGCCCAGATCGCCCGCACGGCGCCCGCGGCGACTCCGCTCGGAGCCTGCTTGTCGTCGGTCATCGGGGCTCCGGTGAGCCGGTGGTCCCAGGGGCGGCCGGTGGTGTCCAGGCCGTGGACGGTGATGGTGCCGTGGGCCGGGCCGCGGAAGCGGCCCCAGACACGGAGGGGGACGCCCGGGTAGAGGGAGCCGAGGTGGGTGACGGAGCCGGGGACGACGTCCAGGCCGTCGGCCTTCAGGGTGAGGCCGGTCACCAGGGGGGAGCCGATGCGGCGGTGGATGTGCTCCATGGCCTCGTCCAGGCGGTCCTCGGACTCCACCAGCTCGCAGCGGCCCGACCCTAGGCCGGCCAGCCTGCCGAGGAAGCCCGCGTTGACGGCGCGGTCGATGCCCACCGTGTGGACCCGGACGGCCGCCAGCCGCGCGCCGAGCCGCTCCAGGATCTGGTCCTCGTTGCCCACCTGCCCGTCGGTGACCAGGACCAGGACGCGGTCCCGCTCGGGGTCGTCCAGCAGGGCGAGCCCCTGTTCCATGGGGTTCAGCATCTCGGTGCCACCCCGTGCCTCCAGGCGGGACAGATGCTCGACCGCGCGGAACCGGTTGCGGTCGGTGGCGGGGGCGAGACCGGCGCCGAGATCCTGCGGGCGCTCCACCACCGAATCGAACGACAACACCGCGAACCGGTCCTCGGAGGTGAGCGTGTCCACGATGCGCGCGGCGGCCCGCCGCGCCGCGATGATCTTCCACCCGGTCATGCTCCCCGAGCGATCCAGCAACAGCGCGACATCCCGCGGCCGCCGCGCGGCACCGCCGTCCACCACGGGCGGCAGCACGGTAAGCGCGAAGGTACCGTCACCGTCAGCCGAGGTCCCGGCCCCGGCCGAGGTCCCGACCCCAGACGGGCTCGCGGCCCTGGACGGGTCCGGGGTGCCGGACGGGTTCGCGGTCCCGGACGGGTTCGCGGTCCCGGACGGGCTCGCGGCGCCGACTGGGTTCCCGGCCTGGGACGGGCTTGCGGTGCCGGGCTGGGCCGTGCCGTCAGGCGAAGGCGTGGTGGTGGAGGGGCGCGTGGTCTCGGCCGCGGGGGCGGCGCCTGCTGGGGTGCCGGATGGGCTCTCGGTGGTGGTTCGGCTTGCGGTGCTGTGCGGGTTCTCGGTGTCGGCTGGGGTGCCGGTGGTGTTCTCTGTGTGGGGCTTCTGGCTGGGGAGGGGGGTGTCGGGGATCAGGTTCAGGGAGGTGGAGGTGGTGAAGTCCAGGCGGAGGAGGAAGTCGCGGTTCAGGCGTTCGCCGGGGGTGAGGCGGATTACGCCGTTCTCCTCGGTGACGGTGTGGAGGCTGGAGCGCAGCTCGCGCAGGTCGAGGCCGGCGGGGTCGATGTGCACGGCCAGGGCTAGGTCGACGGGGTTGGGGAAGCCGGGGAGCAGGACCGGAGGGGTGATGCGGGAGGCGTCGGGGACGGCGTCGGTGTCGGGGGCGACGCCGTCACCGGCGGAGTCGCCGTCCAGGGGCTCGCCGGGGATGTAGCGGGGGGCGACGACCAG
Organism: Sphaerisporangium aureirubrum; assembly: GCF_042658925.1. Classification (NCBI taxonomy): domain Bacteria; kingdom Bacillati; phylum Actinomycetota; class Actinomycetes; order Streptosporangiales; family Streptosporangiaceae; genus Sphaerisporangium; species Sphaerisporangium aureirubrum. Next base: position 11,021 of record NZ_JBHSRF010000131.1, on the reverse strand, counting down.
GGGGAAGCGGAAGGTCGCGGCGCCGTCCTCGTAGGGGAGCGGCTGGCTGAGGGTCAGGTGGACGGTGACGCGCTCGCCGGGAACGATGTTGCCGACCCGGATGGTGAAGACGTCCGGGCGCTCCTCTTCGGCGATGGCGGCGCGCTTGCCCTGGGCCACGGCCTCGTCGTAGTCGCGCCGGGCCTCGCCGCGTTCCTTCAGCGTGCCCTCGATCACCCGGTCGTCGGCCTCCATGCGGAAGGCGGTCACCGCCGCACGGTCGGGCAGCGGGAAGACGTACGTCGCCTCCAGCGGCACGTCGTGCGGGTTGCGGAACCCCTGGGACATCTCGACGCCGCAGGTGAGGCCGGTGACATGGGCGTTCACCTCGACGCTCTCCAGCGGCAGGTTGCCCTTCCCGGTGCGCAGCGCGCCGAGCCCCGCGTCGGGCAGCGGGGTGTACTCGCCGGGCTTCAACGGGGCGATCCGAACACTCATCTCTGCATCCCTTCGGAATTTCCGGCGATCATGTCGTCAGGCGGGAGGGCCCCGGGGGCCCCGCCGCCGGCGGCGGGGACCGCTTCGGCGGGCTCGGCCGTGAGGTGTCGTTCGTTGAGCACGGCGAGGAGTGGTCCCGCCGCACGCCTGATCGCCGCGATGTCGTCCAGGCTCGGTGTCCGCCCGTCCAGCATCAGCGTCACCCCCTGTGCGAGCCGTACCCCGTGGACGAGTACCCCGCCACCTGGGGGGCCGAGATCGGGTGTGCCGTGACCGCCGTCCGGACGGCTCTCCGGCATGGCGGGGGAGAAGGTGGCGGGCCGCTCCGTCCAGAAGCGCGGACGGGTGAGGTCGGGCGTGGAGCGCGGGTCGAACAGGAGGGGCTCCCGCCCTGGCACGGGATTGGCCGCGGTGGGAGAGATCAGCGGCTCCAGCGGCGAGACGGGCGACTCGAAGGCGTCCGGGACCGGAGCGAGAGGTTCCGCGGCGGCCGGCGGGGGAGCGGGACGGGGCTCGGCGGCCGGCGGGGGAGTGGGACCGGGCGCGGGGGCCTCGGGGGTGGGTGAGGGGAGGCGGGCGAGGGATTCGAGGACGGCGTCGGGGGCGCCGGTGAGTTCGGTCTGGATGGCGGCTATGGAGAGGCCTTCGGCCTGGCGGCGTTTGACGGCCACCAGCTGGAGGAGGTGACGCCTGCCGTAGAGGGCGACCCGGCCGCGGCGGGTCAGGGGCGGGTCGACCAGGCCGATCGTGGTGTACCAGCGGATGAGGCGCTCGTTGGGGACGTCGCGGACCCGGCCGTTGGCGCGTGGGGAGGCGGGGCCGAGGGCGTCCGCCGCTCGCTCCGCCAGCTCACCGATCGTCCAGGTGTCACTCATGCCTCCATGATGACACTGCAACTATTACAGTGTCAACGTTTAGCGGCGGGGCGAGCGGTTAGGGCTGAAGGAGCAAGGAAGAGAGCACCAACCCATGCTCAGAGGGAGACAACCTCATGGCCCATATCACCAGCCCGCTGTCGGGCGACAACCTGAAGGTCACCGGTGAGGCGCTGCAGGGGGCGCTCACGGACCTGCTGGACCTCGCGCTCGTCGGCAAGCAGGCCCACTGGAACCTGGTCGGCCGCAACTTCCGGTCCCTTCACCTACAGCTCGACGACATCGTCTCCATCGCCCGCAACAACGCCGACGAGGTGGCCGAGCGCGCCGTCGCCCTGGGCCTCAACCCGGACGGCCGGGCGGCGACCGTCGCCAGGGAGACGGTGATCCAGCAGCCGGAGCTCGGCTACCTGGAGGACGCCAAGATGGTGGCGATGTTCACCGACGTCCTCGGCGCCATGGTCAAGCGGATGCGCGAGCGCGTCACCGCCACCGAGGAGGCAGACCCGGTCAGCCAGGACCTGCTCATCTCGGCCACCCAGGAGCTGGAGAAGCAGCACTGGATGATCCAGGCGCAGAGCTGACCCGCCTCACAACAGATCGCGGGCGAGCGGCGCGATCGAGGGCCGGGCCGCGAGGAGGGCGCGCAGGGCGTCCCAGCGGGTGACGGTCTCGCCGCCGGCGCCCGCGAGCCCGGCCGCGGTGAGCGCCCGGGTCCAGTCGGCGTCGGCGGCGGGGGCCGCGCGTTCCAGCGAGTCCAGCACGGTGGGGCCGCCGCCCTCGGCCCGGGCGAGGTCGCCGAGGTCCCGGGTGAACAGCGACAGCAGGTGCGGCCACCGGATGGTCAGCAGGGCCAGCTTGGCGACCTCGTCGTCGGACGCCCGGGGCGCGCCCGCGAGGGCGCGCCGATAGGTGACGAAGCAGTAGAAGCGGAACACGTTCACGTACCGCTTCAGCTCCCGCGGGTTGGTGAGGCTGAGCACCGGCAGCACACGGCGGATGGCCGCGTACGCGTTCTCGTCACTGTAGAGATCGTCGTAGACCCGGTCCGCCGCCAGCCGCGTGGCCGCCGACAACCCGCCGATCCGCGTCCCCTCCGCGCCGGGTTCCCGGCCCGCCTCGACCCGCCGGGCCACCGCGTCGAGGTCGTCGGCGGACGGCCGCAGCGCCCTGATCTCCGCCTCCAGCAGGTCGACCACCTCCTTGCCCGCCGCGTCCTCCACCACGGTCTCGCCGCCGGACGCGGCGCGCCGGTCCGCGGGGGCCCGGACGCCGAGGAGGGCCCGCAGGTAGGACGGCAGCCGGTCGCCGTCGTCCAGCAGGGGCACGCTGAGCGGCAGCTGCACGATCTTCTCCAGGAACCGCCAGCCGAGGCCCGACTGCTCCAGCGTGCCGGGCGGCAGGCTGCGGGCCAGGTCCCCGTAGGCCATCTCCACGTGCGCCGCCACGACCTCCGGGTCCATCGCCAGCACGAACACGCAGTCGGGGAACTCCCCGGCCAGGAACAGGTTGACCGCCTCGATGACCTGGGCCACCGTCCCGGGCGAGCAGCGGTCCAGGTCGTCCACGAAGACCACCAGGGGCCGTTCCGCGCTGGCCACCATGCCGAGCACGTGCCGCATGTCGGTCTGCACCAGATGCAGGAACCCGGTCCTGACCCCGTATCCGGGGTCGGGCGTCAGGCCGCCGACCAGCTCGGGGGAGGGGGTGAGCACGTCAGGCCTGCTCACCAGGCCGCCGAACGCGGTGTCGGCCGACTCGCCGAGGAACCGGGCGAGCCGTACGGCCGCCGCCAGCACCGCGACCAGCGTGCCGCCCGCCCCGACGGCCGCCGCGGCGCCGCGCAGCAGGGAGCCCGTGGACGGCACCAGCGTCGCCGCGGCCAGGGACGCCACGGTGAGCAGCAGCGTGCCGCACAGCGCGAGCGCCACCGGCAGCAGCCGGGTCAGCGCCAGCCGGTACGCCCGGCGGCGCACGGTCTCGCGGTCGATCCGCGCCAGGTTGAGCGCCAGCCAGAACCGCTCGCGCTCCCCCCGGGGCAGCCGGTCGGTGACCTGGCCGATGATCTCGTGCGCCAGCCCGGCCCACACCTGCTCGCCGTTCTGGTACATCCACGGGTTGAACCACACGGTCGGCCGCCAGTCGCCCTCCCGCAGCGGCAGCGCCCCCGGGACGGCGTGGTCGTCCGGGCGTTCTCTCGGCGCCCGCATCCGGGCGAGCACCTCGGCGTTGGTCAGCGTCGCGTCGTCCCGGTTGAGGTGGATCGGCGCGGGCCGGCCCTCGGCGGCCCCGGGGTCCAGCACGTCCTGGATCATCCGCATCAGGGAGGTCTTGCCCGCCCCCCACGGGCCCTTCACGCCGATCGTCAGCGGCGGGCGGGTGTCGAGGTGGCGGATGAACGCGGCCGCCGCCTCGGCGTGCACGCGGTGGCCGAGCCGGTCCCTGATGGTCCACCGGTCGCCGGTGAGGCGCGCCCGCGGCCGTACGGCGCGGCGCGCGGCGCGGCGGCGGCGCAGAGCGGCGGACACGCGGGCCAGCTCGCCGGGTTCGAGGCGCCCGGCGACGGCGTGCCGCACGGCGGGGTCGGCGAACGGGGTGCGCTCGCCGAGCAGGCCCCAGGCGAGCAGCTCGCCCACGGCCTCCTCCACCTCGGCGGCCTTCCCCGTCTCGGCGGGCCAGGGCTCGCCGTCCGGCCCGGTGAGGGGGGTGCCCTCGGTGAGCAGGTACGCCAGGTCCGGCGTCAGGGGCTCGTCGTCGTCCAGCAGGGTGGCGCGGCGGAGCAGGCGGCGGGCGTTCTCGCCGAGGTGGACCTCGTAGACGCGCGCCACCAGCTCGGTGGCGGACAGCGGCGGGACCGGGTCGCCGGTGACGGCGAGGCGGGCCAGGGCGGTGCCGAACGCGGCGCCGAGGTGCCGGGCGGGCCCGGGGGCGTGGGCGACGCCGATCAGCTCGCCCTCGCCGTACGTCAGCAGGTACGGCCTGCGGTCCGCGCCGAGCTCGGCGCAGCGCTCCTCGGCGTACCTGAACAGGTCGCCGACCGTGACGGTGCCGTCCCGGTCCAGGTCGGCGGCGCCGGACAGGATGCCGTCGGCGAGGATCGCGGTGAGGGACACGGTCTGGCCCGGCCGTTCGCCGGGCATGGTGGCGCTGGTGGTGAGCGCCGCCGCGGCGGCCACCGGCTCGCCCTTGACCCGCAGGCGCCCGACGGTCTCGTGCGGGTGGCCCGCGTCCACCGTGACCAGCCAGCCGAAGTCGACGACCAGCAGCAGCGCCGCGCCGTCCGACTGCTCGACCCTCCGGGCGAACTCGGCCATCAGCGCGCCGAACTCCCTGCGTCCCCACCCCGACTCGGTGGACCACCGGACCAGCAGCAGGTCCCCTGGCTCGACGTCGTCCAGGAACGCGCCGACCCGCCGCTGCTCCTCGTCGCCGCACTCGGCGGTCCGCACGGCGTATCCCTCGGCGTTGAGCGCGTGCACCAGCCGGCGGTCGGCCGAGGTGCCGTCCCGGTCGAGGAAGACCAGGGCCTTGCGGTTCCTGATGGCCGGGGCGGGCGGCGCGGTAACGATCATCGAGGTCATCGGAGTGCTCCCTAGGCACTGCCGATGCTCCCAGGCCCGGAACCCTCCCTCTCCCTGCCGGGCTGGGCCTTTGCCGGTAATTTGCCCGCTCTCAGCGGGTCACAGCGCGCGCGACCACCACTGCTCGTCGACGTGGGTGCCGTAGGCGGGGACGTCCCGGTGCTCCTCGTCGAGCTGGAAGCCGGCCCGCTGGTAGATGCGGCGCGCGGAGTCCAGGGCGGAGACCGTCATCAGGACGATCCGGGTGTGGCCGGTGGTGCGGGCGAAGGTCAGGCATTCCTCCACCAGGCGGGAGCCGATGCCCATGCCGCGGGCGGAGGGCTCGACGAGGAGCAGGCGCAGCTGGGCCGTGCGGGGGTCGGGCCCGCGGACGCACAGGATGGAGCCGGCGGGACGGCCGTCGACCTCCGCGATCCAGCAGGCCTCGCGCCGGGGGTCGTGGCCGTCGGTGTAGTCGGCGACGATGCGGGCGATCAGGCCTTCCATGGTGTGGTCCCAGCCGTGCTCCTCGGCGTACAGCGCGCCGTGGCGATGCACGATCCAGCCGAGGTCGCCGGGGCGGGGCGGCCGGATGACGTACGGCACGCCGCGCGGCGCGGGCTCCAGGACCTCGCGGACGGTGGTCATGGCCGCCAGCATGCGCCGGCGGTCCTCTTCGGTCAGCGGGGCCAGCAGGTCGCGGACGGCGGCGGCGGAGGAGTCGTCGAGCGTCTTGCACGTCGCGTGGCCGTCGGCGGTGAGCCGCACCACCTGCCGCCGGGCGTCGGCGGCCGAGCGTTCCCGGGTGACCAGCCCGCGGGACTCGAAGTCGGCCAGCATCCTGCTGAGGTACCCGGCGTCCAGGCCGAGCGCCCGCCGCACCTCGGCGGACTCCATCTCGCCCCGCTGGTAGAGCTCGAACAGCACCCTGGCCTCGGTCAGGGAGTACGGGGTCTCGTGCATGCCGGCGCCGAGCACGCCGATGACCCGCGTGTAGAAGCGGTTGAACGAACGGACGCCACTGATGAGCTCCTGCATCTTTGCTCCCATCAACCATTCCGTTGACAAAGTCAAATATAGAAGCAGGCGCGGATCCAGAGGACAGGCCCAAGATCGGGCCGGGGCTATCCTTGATCACATGACTTCGGGGAACGACATGCTGTACATCGGCGGCTACACGCCGGAGACCGGGGGAAGCGGCACCGGTCTGACGGTCGTCCGCGAGGACGGCGGGACGCTGAAGACCCTCGCCGAGACCGCCGCCCCCGGCCCGTCGTTCCTGGCGTTCCACCCGCGCCTGCCCGTGGTGTACGCGGTGCTGGAGAGCGAGGAGGGCGGCGTGGCCGCCTACTCCGCCGACCCCGAGGGCCCCGCGCTGCTCGCCGACGGCGCCAGCGGCGGCTCCTACCCCTGCCACGCGGCGGTCGACCCGTCCGGCACGTGGCTGTCGGTGGCCAACTACGGCGACGGCACCGTGGCGATCTTCCGTCTCGGCAGCTCGGGCCTGTTCGACGGCCGTCCCCGGCTGTTCCCCGCCGAGGGCCACGGCCCCGACCCCGCCCGCCAGGCCGGCCCGCACGCCCACCAGTCGACGTTCGGCCCCGGCCGCACGCTGTACGTGACCGACCTCGGCACCGACCGCGTCCGCCGCTTCACCATGGGCGCCGAGCCCGTCCCCCACCCCGGCGGCCCGGTGAGCGTGGCGCCCGGCATGGGCCCGCGCCACATGGCCCGCCGCGACGGCCACTGGTACGTCGGGGGCGAGCTGGACGGCACGATCAGGGTCTACGACGCCGAGTGGCACGAGCGCGGGGTGGTCCCGGCCACCGAGTCCACCGGCCCGAACCTCATCTCCCATCTGGAGGTCTCCCCGGACGGCCGCCACCTGTACGCCGCCAACCGCGGCCCCGACACCGTCGCGGTCTTCGGGATCGACGGTGATGGCGGCCTCACCCGGGTGGCCGAGGTAGGCTCCGGAGGACTGTGGCCGCGCCACTTCACGGTCGCCGGCGACCACATGTACGTCGCCAACCAGCGGTCCGACAACGTCGTCACGCTCCCACTGCGGGACGGCGTGCCGGGGCCGGCGGGCCCGGCCTTCGAGGTCGGCAGCCCGTCGTGCGTGCTTCCCGCACCCGCCTGATTCGTCTCTCACATGCTGGTCTAGACCAATGTTGGCGGCTGCGGCACAATGCCACTCGGCGGCCACGCCGGTTGAGGGGGGGAATGCCTTCTTTCCGGCGCCCGCCAACAGCCATGCCCACCATAGTGTGACCGCGACCCCACATCGGGAGGAACCCCGCCATGCGTATCGGAGTACTGACAGGGGGCGGAGACTGCCCCGGCCTCAACGCGGTCATCCGAGCCGTCGTCCGCAAGGGCGTCGGCGTCTACGGCCACGAGTTCGTCGGCTTCCGCGACGGCTGGCGCGGCCCCCTCGAGGGCGACACCATGCCGCTGGAGATCTCCAGCGTGCGCGGCATCCTGCCCCGCGGCGGCACGATCCTCGGATCCTCGCGCACCAACCCCATGAAGATCGAGGGCGGCGTCGACCGCATCAAGAAGAACCTCGCCGACGGCGACGTGGACGCCCTCATCGCGATCGGCGGCGAGGACACCCTCGGGGTGGCCAAGCAGCTGTTCGACCGGGACGTGAACGTCGTCGGCGTGCCGAAGACCATCGACAACGACCTCAACGCCACCGACTACACCTTCGGCTTCGACACCGCCGTCAACATCGCGACCGAGGCCATCGACCGGCTGCACACCACCGCCGAGTCCCACCACCGCGCGCTGATCTGCGAGGTCATGGGCCGTCACGCGGGCTGGATCGCCCTGCACGCCGGCATGGCGGGCGGCGCCAACGTCATCCTCATCCCGGAGAAGCCGTTCGACATCGACAAGGTCTGCGAGTACGTCGAGAGCCGCTTCAAGATCCGTTACTCGCCCATCATCGTGGTCGCCGAGGGTGCGCACCCGCTGGAGGGCCAGATGCAGCTGCAGACCGGTGAGCTGGACGCGTTCGGCCACGTCCGCCTCGGCGGCATCGGCGAGCGGCTGGCCCAGGAGATCGAGAAGCGCACCGGCAAGGAGGCCCGCACCACCGTGCTCGGCCACGTGCAGCGCGGCGGCACCCCGAGCGCGTACGACCGGGTGCTCGCCACCCGCTTCGGCCTGCAGGCCATCGACGCCGTGCACGACGGCGACTACGGCAAGATGGTCGCGCTGCGCGGCACCGACATCGTCCGGGTCCGCCTGGAGGAGGCCACCGCGGAGCTGAAGACCGTGCCGCCGTCCCGCTACGAGGAGGCCGAGGTCTTCTTCGGCTGATCCTCGCGTGTCCTCTCGACGGCCCCGGCGGTGCGGCACCGCCGGGGCCGTCGTGTCACCTGCGGGAGGGGCCGGAGGAGTCGAACAGCGACGGCGGGGTGGTGCGGGCCACCTCGGGGTCCACGAGCCCGGCGCGGCGCCGCTCGATGGACGCCAGCAGCGACGCCTCGTTCTCGATCTCCCGCCGGGAGGGCATCAGCGTGACGACGAGCAGCAGGCCCAGCGTCACCAGGCTGATCCCGATCAGCAGCGGCAGCAGGAAGCTCAGCGCGGGCGCGCCGCTGAGGGGCTCGGTGGAGCCGGACGGCCACGGGGTGGCGCTGAGGGAGAACATGCCGGTGTAGTGCATGCCGCACACCGCCACGCCCATGATGAGGGCGGCGGCCGTGGTGGCGAGCGGGCCGTCGACCCGCAGGGTGAACCACAGGGCCGCGGTCGCGGCGATCACGGCGATCAGCACCGAGGCCGTGACGGTCACCGGGGCGTAGTGCAGGGTGGCGGGCAGCCGCATCGCGGCCATGCCGATGTAGTGCATCGCGGCCACGCCGAGCCCGGTGACCAGGCCGGCCCCGGCCAGCGGGAGCGGTCGCTCACCGCCGCGGGCGGCCAGCATCAGCCCGATGCCCACGATCACGACCGCCACGACGGCCGAGATGACGGTGAGCGGGACGTCGTAGCGGATCGGGGTGCCCGGTACGGAGAAACCTATGATCGCGATGAAGTGCATCACCCAGATGCCTGTGCCACCGATCGCCAGGGCCGCCGCGATCAGCCATCGGACCCGCGCCGCGCCCTCGGTCACCCGGGCGCGGGACGCGAGGAGCAGGCCGAGCAGCGACCCGATGACGGACATGGCGTAGGACAGCACCGGGATGACGGCGCCGTGCGAAAAATGGTCGATGTGCGACAAGCGTGCGCTCCTTGCGGAAAACGCGAACAAGGTTCGTGTTAGCTGGACACGACAGGATATATAGCCCCGCGTCGTGGTTGTGACAGCAAGTATTCGGTGATGAGCTATCCGATAGAAGACCTGACCGAAAATGTCAGAGAACGGAAGCCCTTCCGGATCGGAAACTGGCCCCGCAGGGGTAGGACCGCTCGCCATCCGGGATAAATTGAAGGATGCTTGGCCGGAACGCCCCTCCGACCGGCGCAAGCCCCACCCCGAACCCATCCGCCCGGAGGCCCCCATGTCCGTCGTGCCGCCGTCTGCCCTGGGCGAGCCCTGCGTGCTGCTCAAGCTCGGCGAGGTCGTGCTCAAGGGCAAGAACCGCGAGGTCTTCGAGCGCCGCCTGCAGAACAACATCAGGGCCGCGCTGAAGGAGTTCGACCTGCGGTTCGACCTGCGCCAGCGGCACGGCGTCATCGCGATCCTCCTGCCCGACGGCACCACTGTCGAGGCCGCCGACGCGGTCGCGCGCCGCCTCACCGACGTCATCGGTCTCGTCTGGGTGCACCGCGCCTGGCGGGTCGCCAAGGACCCCGACGCCGTCACCGCCGCCGCGCTCGAACTGGTCGCCGGCCGCCCCGAGGTCGAGCGCCGCGCCACGTTCGCGGTGCGCTCCCGCCGCCGCGACAAGCGCTTCCCGCTGCGCTCCAACGAGCTCGACCGCATGGTCGGCGGCGAGATCAACGACAAGTACGGCCTGCCGGTGCGCCTGAAGAACCCCGAGCTGACCGTCCACATCGAGGTCGACAGGGACGAGGTGTTCGTCTTCACCGACGGCCTGCCCGGCCAGGGCGGCCTGCCGGTGGGCACCAGCGGGCGCGGCCTGGTGCTGATGTCGGGCGGCATCGACTCGCCCGTGGCCGCCTACCGCATGCTGCGCCGCGGCCTGCAGGTCGACTTCCTCCACTTCTCCGGCATCCCGTTCACCACCTCGGAGTCCATCTACAAGGCGTACGCCCTGGTGCGGGCGCTGAGCAAGTTCCAGGGCCGGGCCCGGTTGTTCGTGGTGCCGTTCGGCAAGGCGCAGCAGTCGCTGAAGTCCTCGGGGGCCGACCGGCTCCAGGTGGTCGCCCAGCGCCGCCTGATGCTCAAGACCGCCGAGGAGGTCGCCCACCGGCTGCACCGCGACGTGCTGGTCACCGGGGACTCCCTCGGCCAGGTCTCCTCGCAGACCCTGACGAACATCACCGCGCTGGACGACGCGGTGGCCATGCCGATCCTGCGCCCGCTGATCGGCATGGACAAGTCCGAGATCATCGCCGAGGCCCGGCGCATCGGCACCCTGGAGATCTCCGAGCTGCCCGACGAGGACTGCTGCACCCTGCTCACCCCGCGCCGGGTGGAGACCCGTGCCAAGATCGCCGACCTGCGGCAGATCGAGAAGCGGCTGGACGCCGAAGAGCTGGCCGTCCAGCTCGCCGAGTCCATCCAGGAGTACAAGCTCGACGAGCGCCGGTAGACCGGGGCCTCTCCCCGCGAAGGCCCCGGCCGCCGCGTCAGGCCGGGACGAGCGCCGTGGCGGCCACGCGGCCGAGCAGCGGCGGCAGGTCCCGCATGATCCCCGCCAGCGCCTCCAGGTCGCCGTCCACCAGGGCCTGCGGGCCGTCGCACAGCGCCTGCTCGGGATGCGGGTGCACGTCGATGATCACCCCGTCCGCCCCTACGGCCACCCCCGCCCTCGTCAGCGGCAGGACGAGGTCGCGCCGGCCGCCGGAGTGGGAGGGGTCGATGACGACGGGGAGGTGGGAGAGGCGTTGGACGATGGGGACGGCGGAGATGTCGAGGGTGTTGCGGGTGGCGGTTTCGAAGGTGCGGATGCCGCGTTCGCAC
>NZ_JBHSRF010000130.1:0-14336 GCF_042658925.1 Sphaerisporangium aureirubrum | reverse complement strand
CGGGTAGGAGAGCGAGACTTCGGGAAGCGGGTAGGAGAGCGAGACTTCGGGAAGCGGGTAGGAGAGCGAGACTTCGGGAAGCGGGCAGGAGAGCGAGACTTCGGGAAGCGGGTAGGAGAGCGAGACTTCGGGAAGCGGGTAGGAGAGCGAGACTTCGGGAAGCGGGTAGGAGAGCGAGACTTCGGGAAGCGGGTAGGAGAGCGAGACTTCGGGAAGCGGGTAGGAGAGCGAGGGCGGGGGTGTCTTGATCGCTTGGCATGAAGTCGGTGCCCATGCCACACCCACCGTGTGAGGGGCCGGTTTCCCGCCGTGCGGCGGGAAACCGGAGCTCCGTCGCCTCGTCGGGTTCGTCTTCTTCCGGGCGCCGGGTCGGCGGGAGGGGGGACGGCGAACACGGCGCCGTCGTACGGCGAGGCACCGGCCCGACGGACGGCGTCGCGGTGGAGCACTATGAGCCCGGCAGGAGCGGGGGCGCGGGGGTGTCCCCCGCATGAGCACAGCCTTGCGCCCTTCGCGCGGAGCGCGGCCTCTCGCGAGGACCATTTCACCGGCGCCGCAGACACGCCGGGTTGTCCGCCGTATGGCGGCGCCGCAAACACGCCGGGTTGTCCGCTGTATGGCGGCGCCGAATTCGCCGTGCCGCGTCTCGCCGTCGCGGCGCCGTCCTGGAGAGGGACCGGGGTGGGGTGGCGGTGCGAGGACCTGATGTGGCGTTGGGGTGGGGCTGGCTTTTGGGTCGAAGTGCCCGGATTGTGGCGGGAAACTGGTCTCATGACGCGCGCCGCACTTGTGTTCCTGGGGCTCATCGTTCTGATCATTGTCGTCTTCGTGCTCGGTCGCGGGTTTCTTGCGGGCGGTGGCGGTCCAGCGGGGGCGCTCACGCCTGCGGCGCTGGAGCAGGCCCGGGGTCAGGGTGTGGCGCCCGATCTGATCTATGCCGTCGAGGTGAAGGGGTACAGCCTTGCGGACCAGTCGGTCGGGGTTGTCGGCGATGCGGGATTCGGCGCTTTTTACGTGTCCGAGAGCGGTCATCGCGTGCAACTGAGGATCGACCGCGGCACGATGAGCGACGACTCGTGTCCCGGTGTGCCGGTGACCGACATGGAGCCGCTGACGGCACCGGTTCGATGCGAGCGGGATGAGGCCGGGTGGTATCGCGAGGGCGGTGGTCACCACGAGTACGTGGCCGTCCGCGCGGACCATCTGATCAAGCTGGCGGGCCGGGTGGGCGAGGTCGACCGGGCCACCCTGAAGGCGGCGGTCGCCGGAGCCCGGCCTGTCTCTCAGTCGGACCCCGGCACCCCGTCGACCCCTGCCACGCCGGTCCAGCGTGGCGATCTGCCGACCACCGGCGACGGGGCACCGATCCAGCCCACCGGGCCTGGTGGCTGATCTGGATGGAAGGGGGCTCAGTCGCTGGGGGGTTCGTCTGCGGACGGCCGGGCGTCCATGACCGTCTGCTTCGCCCAGGAGAGTTCGAGCTTGCCGGTGGGGGAGCGGGGTAGTTCGCGGACCAGCACCAGGGAGCGCGGGACCTTGTAACCGGCCAGGCTTTGGCGGGCCCAGATCATGAGGTCCTCCTCCGAGGTGGTGCCGTCGGGATGGACGGCGACGACGGCCGAGACCCGTTCGCCCCAGATCTCGTCCGCGACGCCGACCACGACGCAGTCGGTTACGGCGGGGTGGGTCAGGAGGGCGTTCTCCACCTCCTGGGGGTGGACCTTCTCGCCGCCGGTGTTGATCACCTCGGAGCCGCGGCCTAGGAAGCGTATGGCTCCGTCGGATTCGACCTGGGCGAGGTCGCCGGGGACGGAGTAGCGGACGCCGTCGATATGACGGAACGTCTTGCGAGTCCGGGTGCTGTCCTTGTGGTAGCCGAGGGGCATCGGGCCGCTGTAGGCGAGGACGCCGATCTCGCCGGAGCCCGGACGTACCTCGGCGCCGGTCTCGCCGAGCACCTTCGTGGCGGGGACGGGGTGGAAGCGGGCGGGGAGGTCGCGGGTGGACGTGGTGATGGCGAAGGCGAAGGGGCCGCCTTCGCTGGAGGCGATCGCGTCCATGATCGTCGCGTTCGCACGGTGGTGCAGTTCGCGTTTGAGCCGGTCGCTCAGGGCCGTCCCCGAGCTGAGCACGATGCGCAGCGAGCCCAGGTCGTACGGCTCGCCGGCCCGCTCGGCGCGGATCAGCTCGTCCACGAGCGGGTGGCAGACCGCGTTGCCCGCGACGATCATCGTGCCGACGTGCTGTGCGGCCGCCGTCCGCCACACGTGGGGCGGGTCCAGCCGGCCCGGCCGCACCAGGACGGCCCGGCCGCCGACCAGCAGCGCCCCCATCGTGTTGAACAGGCCGGTGCCGTGCATCAGCGGGACGACCGGCATGATGACGGGGGCGTTGCCGTCGCGACGGGCCGCCGAGGCGATGCCGAGGGCTTCCGCGAGGGTGGCGGGGAGCGTGCCGCGGCCGAGCGGACGGTAGATCGGCACCGCCAGGCAGTGCAGCAGATCGGTCTGCCGCCAGATCACGCCCTTGGGCCTTCCCGTGGTGCCCCCGGTGTACATGAACAACCGGTCCGTCCCGGGTCGCGGGGCGGGGTCGCGGGGTGGGGTCCCCGCGAGGATGTCGTCCAGGGAGGTGGCTCCCGGGCCGGCGGAGCCTTCGGCGGGCGGGTCTCCGGCGCGGACGAGCAGCCGGAGCGTCGGCACGTGCGCGGCCGCGTGGGTCACGTTCGCGGCGAGGGCTCCGCTGTAGACGAGCGCGACGGCGTCCGCGTCCTGGAGCAGGGAGGTCAGCTCCGGCCCGGTGTAGCGGTAGTTCGCGTTGACGGGGACCGCGCCGAGCTTCAGCGCCGCGAACACCGTCTCCAGGTAGGCCGAGCCGTTGTACAGGTAGCAGGCGACGGTCTGCCCGGCCCCCACGCCGGCGGCCTCCAGCGCGCCGGCCAGCCGCGACGCGCGGTCGTCGAACTCCGCGTAGGTGTGGTCGCGGCCGGGCTCCGAGATCGCCACCTCATCGGGCAGAGCGCGGGCCACGGCCTCCCATAAGGTGCCGAACGACACGTCCATGCCGACCACTTCCTCACATCGGGACAGGGCCCCCGGATGTGCGCCGGCGGCGGCTCCTGGACGGGGGCAGGGATGGCGCGGACGCCGGTCCGGGATGCCGGCGGTGGAGGCGAAGCGGACACCGGACGGCGCTCGGTCGCCGCCGGGCGCCGCGCGGCGGGGTTCACGTGGGCAGGGGGTCTTGTGGGGTCCGGACGGCGCTCGGTCGTCGCCGGGCGCCGCGTGACGGGTTCACGTGGGCAGGGGGTCGTGTGGGGTCCGGACGGCGCCCGGTCCCCAGCCGGGCGCCGCGTGACGGGTTCACGTGGGCAGGAGGCCGTGTGGGTTGAGGACGAACTTGCGGGCTACGCCCTCGTCGAAGTCGGCGTAGCCCTGGGGGGCGTCGTCCAGGGGGATGGCGGTGGCGTTGACGGCCTTGGCGATCTGTACGCGGTCGTGCAGGATCGCGGTCATCAGGGACCGGTGGTAGCGCATTACGGGGCACTGGCCGGTGGTGAACGTCTGCGACCTGGCCCAGCCCAGGCCGATGCGGATGGACAGGGAGCCTTGCTTGGCGGCCTCGTCGACGGCGCCGGGGTCGCCGGTGACGTAGAGGCCGGGGATGCCCAGCTTCCCGGCGGCGCGGGTGATCTCCATGATCGAGTTGAGGACGGTCGCGGGGGCCTCGCCGGCGCCGGCGCCGTGGCCGCGGGCCTCGAAACCGACCGCGTCGACGGCGGCGTCCACCTCGGGCTCGCCGAGGATCTGCTCGATCTGGTCGGGCAGGGTCGCGTCCTGGGTGAGGTCGACGGTCTCGCAGCCGAAGCTGCGGGCCTGCGCCAGCCGCGCCTGGTTCATGTCCCCGACGATCACCACCGAGGCGCCGAGGAACTGCGCCGAGTGGGCCGCGGCCAGACCGACGGGACCCGCGCCCGCCACGTAGACCGTGGATCCCGAGGTGACCCCGGCGGTGACCGCGCCGTGGTAGCCGGTGGGGAAGATGTCCGACAACATCGTCAGGTCGAGGATCTTCTCCATGGCCTGGTCGCGGTCGGGGAACGTCAGCAGGTTCCAGTCGGCGTACGGCACCATCGCGTACTCGGCCTGGCCGCCGACCCAGCCGCCCATGTCCACGTACCCGTAGGCGGAGCCGGGCCGGTCGGGGTTGACGTTCAGGCACACCCCCGTGTGCCCCTCCTTGCACATCCGGCAGCGCCCGCACGCGATGTTGAACGGCACCGAGCACAGGTCACCCGGCTTGACGAACTCCACGTCGCGGCCCACCTCGATCACCTCGCCGGTGATCTCGTGCCCGAGCACCAGCCCGGGAGGGGCGGTGGTTCGGCCGCGCACCATGTGCTGGTCCGAGCCGCAGATGTTGGTCGCCACGACCTTGAGGATGACCCCGTGCTCGCACTTGCGCCCGACGTTGGCCGGGTGCACACCCGGGCCGTCCCTGAGCACCAGCTCGGGGAAGCCGATGGACCGCACCTCTACCTTGCCCGGTCCGATGTACGTCACTGCCTTGTTGCCGGCCACGTCAGCCTCCGAGGGCTCTCGTTGACGGTTGGGTGAGGGACGTCTCAGGCGGGGAACCCGACGGAGTGGGTGTCCATGAACTCGCGGATGCCCTCGATGCCCATCTCGCGGCCCATGCCGCTCTGGTCGAAGCCGCCGAACGGCGCCCGCTCGTCGAGGTGGCCGGCCCCGTGCGCGTTGACGAAGGTGTAGCCGGTGCGCAGCCGGGACGCGAGCGCGGCGGCGTGGTCGAGGTCGGCGGTCCACACCGACGAGCACAGCCCGGACCACGTGTCGCCGGCGCGGGCCACCGCGTCGTCCTCGTCGTCGAACGACAGGATCGGAACCGTGGGACCGAACTGCTCCTCAACCACGATACGCGCGCGGTCGGGAGGCGACAGCACCAGGGAGGGCCGCAGGAAGTTGCCCCGGGACAGGTCGGCCCCCTCGGCGGGCCCGCCGAACATGCGGACCTCGGCCCCGAGGTCCAGGGCCTCGGCCACGAGCCCCTGGACGTACTCCAGCTGCCGCGCGCTGTGCAGCGGGCCCATCGTCACCCCTTCGTCCAGGCCGTGCCCGAGCCGGGTGGTTTCGAGCAGCGAGGACAGGCCCTCGACCAGCTCGTCGTACCGGGAACGGTGTACGTAGACGCGCTTGGCGGCCATGCAGATCTGGCCGGTGGAGTCGAAGACGCCGCTGAACAGGCGCCGCATGGCCTCCGGGCCGAGGTCGGCGTCGGCGCACACGATCGCCGGGTCGTTCCCGCCGAGCTCCAGCGCGACGCGGGTCAGCGACTCGGCGGCCATCGCCATGACACACCTGCCGCCCGCGACGCTGCCGGTGAAGCAGACCTTCCTGACCCGCTCGTCCTGGATGAGCGGCCCGCCGATCTCCGCGTCCCTGCCGGTCACGACGTTGAGCACGCCCGGCGGCAGTGCCCGCGCGACCTGCTCGACGGTGCGGACGGTGGCCAGCGGCGCGGTGGGCGGCGGCTTGACGACCACGGTGTTGCCCGCCAGCAGCGCCTGCGGCAGGGAGGCGGCGAGGATCGCCAGCGGCCAGTTGAACGGCACGATGATCGTCACGACGCCGAGCGGCAGGTAGGAGATCTCGGTCCGGTACGGCGGGGCCGCCAGCCGGGTCACCCCGCCGAGCTCCCCGGCGAGGGCGGCGGCGAGCCGGAAGCGGTGCTCGAACACGATGGAGTCGATGTACGACTCCATCCGGATCTTCCCGTTCTCCCGGGTGAGCACCTCCGCGATCGCCGCGCGGCCCGCCTCCAGCGGGGCGAGCGCGGCGATCAGGAGCTCGGCGCGCTCCTGCGGGGTGCGGGCGGCCCAGGCGGGGAACGCCCGGGCCGCGGCGGCGACGGCGTCGCCCGCCTGTTTGGCGTCGGCCGCCGCGGCGTAACCGACCACGGACGTGTTGTCGGCCGGGTCGGCGACCTGGAGCGCGTCGTCGGCCTCGCGGGCCTCGCCGTCGATGAAGAGTCCGGTCCTGATCTCGGGGAGGTGCTCTGTGGACGCCATCGGCTGATACCTCGAAGGGAGTGGGGACGCCGCCGCGCAGGGCGTTGGGCCTCGACGCTAACAGCGCGGCCGGGGGGATCCTCCGGGCATCGGACCCGATCGTCCCGGGGCGATCCGGCACACGCGACCGAGACATCTGTCGTGTGCGGCACCCGCCGGAACCGGCGGGGCGCGACAAATGACGTAGGCACCGCGCCACGAAAGTCCCACGATTTCCCGTCATAGCGGGTTTACATTCCTCACAGCTCGGAAAAGCCCGATGCGGGTGGTTTCGGGGCATCCCTGGGATATCGGACTGGTGGGCGTGGTGTCCGGACTGGCCGGCGAGACAGAGGCGCGGAGCGGCGTGGAACCCACCGCCGGGCCGCCGGGCGCACTGGAATCCCTCCAGGCCCTGCTGGAGGTGTCCGCGGACGGGCTGGCCGTGCTGGACCCGCAGGGCCGGTTCGTCCTGGCGAACCCCGCCGCGGCGCACATCCTCGGCGTTCCCGCCCGCGACCTCGCCGGGCGCGCGGCCCCCTTCGACCTCGGCGCGGGGGACGATCCGTGCCACGCGCCGTGGGCGGCGCCGGACGGCCGCGGGCGCTACCTCGAATACCGCATCGCCCCGGTGCCCGGCGGCGGGCGGGCCGTCTGGTTCCGCGACGTGACCGAGGCGCTGCTGGAGCAGGAGCGGCTGACGGCAATCGTGCGGGCCGCCTCCAGCGTCGCCGACCTCGGCTCGCTGCGCGCCACCCTCGACGCGGTGGCCCGCGAGGTCGTCATGACGGGCAACATCGCCGCGGTGCAGATCCTGGCCCTGGACGACCCGCAGGACGAGCTGCGGGTGCTCGGCATGGCCGGCTTCGGGGACGCCAGGGACTTCACCCAGCGGCTGAGCGCCTGCCGCCGCCTCGGCGCGCGGGTGCGCTTCATGGACGCGTTCCTGCGCGGCGAGCCGGTCGTGGTGCTGCACCGCAAGCCGATGATCATGGCGGATCCGGACTGGGGGCCGCTGCACGCCATCATGGACCACCCCGACTGGGACAGCTTCGTGGCCATGCCGCTGGTGGTCCGGGGCCGCACCCTCGGCGTCATCAACGCGTACTACGCCCCGGGGGAGGATCCCGGCGACAACTCCCTGGCGTTCCTCAAGGCGATGGCCGACCACGCGGCGGTGGCCGTCGACACCGCCGCGCTGGTGGCCGCGCAGCGGTCGCGCGAGCGCCGCCGCCTGGCCAGGGACCTGCACGACTCCGTCGTGCAGCAGTTGTTCTCGATGCGCATGCAGGCCAAGGCGCTGCGCGCACAGCTGGACCGCCCCGGCGCCGACGTGGCGAGCGTGCGCGCCGGCGCCGAGGAACTCGCCGAGCTCTCGCAGAGCGCGCTGTCCGACCTGCGGGGCCTCGTCTTCGAGCTGCGCCCCCTGGACCTCGCGGAACACGGCCTCGTCGACGCCGTCCGGGTGCACGCCACCGGCCTCGCGGCGCGCACCGGCCTCGCCGTCGACGTCCGGTGCTCCGGCGAGGTCGCGCACGGCCTGAGCGTCGACGCACAGGAAGACCTGTACCGCATCGTCCAGGAGGCCCTGCACAACGTGGTCAAGCACGCGCACGCCACCGACGTGCGCGTCCGCTTCGACCGGCCGCCCGGCGGTGGCGCTGCCGTCGAGGTGACGGACAACGGCTGCGGCCTCGGCCGCGCGACCGGCACGGCGGAGCCGGGCCGCGGCACGCTCGGGCTGGTGTCGATGCGGGAACGTGCCGAGCGCTGGGGCGGCACGCTGGCCGCGGGGCCGCACGCGGCGGGCGGCTGGAGCGTCCGCGTGACCCTGCCGGGGACGGGAGGAGCGCCGTGATCGGTGAGCGGACCCCGGCGGAGGCCGTCCGCGTCATGGTGGTCGACGACCACGCGATCGTCCGCCGCGGCCTGATCGCCTACTGCGACACCGTGGACGGCGTGGACGTGATGGGGGAGGCGGCGGACGGTCAGCAGGCGGTCGCGCAGCTGCGGCAGTGGGTCACCCTCGGCGAGCCCCTGCCCGACGTGGTGCTGATGGACCTGCAGATGCCGCGCATGGGCGGCGTGGAGGCCACCGAGGCGATCGTGCGGGACCACCCCGAGGTGAAGGTCGTCGTGCTGTCCAGCTTCGGCGAGGGCGAGCGCGTGCACGCCGCGCTCACCGCCGGCGCGGCCGGCTACCTGCTCAAGGACGCCGACCCCGAGGAGGTCGTCACCGCCATCCAGGCCGCCGTGCACGGCGAGGTGCACCTGGACTCCGCGGTGGCCCGGCAGCTCACCCGGCGGATGACCGCCCCCCGCGTCGGCCTTTCGTCCCTCACCGCCCGGGAACGGGAGATCCTCGCGCTGGTCGCCAAGGGCGACTCCAACCGCGAGATCGCCGACCGGCTCGCGATCAGTGAGCGCACGGCGCGCACCCACGTGAGCAACGTGCTGACCAAGCTGCAGCTCTCCTCCCGCACGCAGGCCGCGCTGCTCGCCGTCCGCGAGGGCCTCATCCCCCGCCCCGCCGAGCACCGCGAGAGCGCGCGACCGCGACGGATGACGTAGTCCCGGCGCGCCGCAACGGCCGCCCAGGTGGTGACATCGCGCCGATTACCGGGGCCCGGCGCGCTCCTACGGTGGTCTGGAGAGCGCCGCCACGGGCCGCGCTCGGCTCCGGTGACGCCGTCAGGGGAGGTCAGCGCCACAGTGACCCCGTCCACCGTCCTCGCCGCGCCGGCGCGGGCGACCAGGACCGGCTCCAACGCCGAAGCCGACGTCGTCGTGGTCGCCCGCACGGACGAGGCCGAGGACGTGGTCGGGGTGGAGCTCGCGCTCCCCACCGGCGGGCCGCTGCCCGCGTGGACGCCCGGCGCGCACATCGACGTCCTGCTGCCGGGCGGCCTGACCCGCCAGTACTCGCTGTGCGGCGACCCCGCGCGGCGCGGCCGCTGGCGCATCGCCGTGCTGCGCGAGGGCGCCGGGCGCGGCGGGTCCCGGTGGATCGCCGACGAGCTCGCCGAGGGCGCCACGCTGCGGGTGCGCGGCCCCCGCGACAACTTCCCGCTGCGGCCGTCCGGCCGGTACGTGTTCGTGGCGGGCGGCATCGGCGTCACCCCGCTGCTGCCGATGGTCCGCGCGGCCGCCGCGGCGGGCGCCGGCTGGGTGCTCCACTACGGGGGCCGCACCCGCGCGTCGATGGCCTTCCTCGGTGAGCTCGCCGTTTACGGCGACCGCGTCAGGGTGTATCCGCAGGACGAGACCGGGCTGCTGGACCTGGACACCCTGCTCGGCGACCCGGTGCCCGGCGCGCTGGTCTACTGCTGCGGCCCGGCCGGGCTGATCGACGCGGTGGAGCGGCGCTGCGCCGCCTGGGGCCCGGGAGTCCTGCACGTCGAGCGGTTCACCGCCGTCCCGGTTGAGGACGGCGCGCGGGACACCGCGTTCGACGTCGTCTGCGCGGCGTCCGGGATCACCGTCGCCGTGCCGCCGGGGACCTCCGTGCTCGCGGCGCTGGAGCAGGCCGGGCTGGACGTGCCGTCCTCGTGCACCGAGGGCGTCTGCGGCACCTGCGAGACCACCGTGCTGGAGGGCGAGCCCGACCACCGGGACTCGATCCTCGACGACGAGGAGAAGGCGGCCGGGGACACCATGATGATCTGCGTCTCCCGCTGCCGCGGCACCCGCCTGGTGCTGGACCTGTGAGCCATCTCCCGACACCCGAAGAGGGAAGCGCATGCCCGACGACCGTGACCCCCCGTCCGTACTGGTGATCAGCGCGCACTCCGGCGACTTCGTCTGGCGTGCCGGCGGCGCCATCGCGCTGTCCGCGCGGCGCGGCTCCGCCGTGCACGTGCTGTGCCTGAGCTTCGGGGAACGAGGCGAGTCGCCGGGCCTGTGGAAACAGCCGGGCATGACCGTGGAACGGGTCAAGGCGGCGCGGCGCGACGAGGCCACCGCGGCGGCCGGGATCCTCGGCGCGAGCATCGGCTTCCTCGACCTCGGGGACTACCCGCTGCGGGTCGGCGAGGCCGCGGTGGAGAGGATCGTCGCGGTGATGCGCGAACGGCGGCCGGGCGTGCTGCTCACCCACGTCGCCCGCGACCCCTACAACCGCGACCACGACCAGGCGCACGAGACCACCCTGCTCGCCCGGATGGTCGCCCAGGCCCACGGGCACGACCCCGGCACCCCGCCGCTCGGCGCCGCCCAGGTGTTCCAGTTCGAGCCGCACCAGCCCGAGGTCTGCGGATTCGTCCCCGACCTGCTGCTGGACGTCACCCCGGTCTTCGACCTGAAGGTCAAGGCGATGGGCTGCATGACCGCCCAGGAGCACCTGGTGCGCTACTACACCGACCTCGGCGTGCGGCGCGGCGTGCAGGCCGTGCGCAACGGCGCGCCGGGGACCGTCACGCACGCCGAGGCCTACCGGCGCACCTTCCCGGCCGTGGGGGACGAACTGCGATGAGCCGTCATGTGATCGTGCGGACCGGCCGCGGGCCCGACCCCGAGGCGGTCGCCGTCCTCGGACGCACCGGCGTGGCCACGGCGCACGAGGCGATGGGCCGCCGCGGCCTCACCGCCCCGGTGCTGCGGCCCATCTACCCGGGTGCCCGCGTCGCGGGCCGGGCCGTCACCGTGCTCAGCCAGCCCGGCGACAACCTGATGATCCACGCCAGCATCGAGCAGTGCGGCCCCGGCGACGTGCTCGTCGTCACCACCACCTCGCTGTCCACCGACGGCATGTTCGGCGAGCTGTTCGCCACCCAGCTCACGGCGCGGGGCGTGCGCGGCCTCGTCATCGACGCCGGCGTGCGCGACGTCGCCGAGCTGACCGCGATGGGGTTCCCCGCCTGGTCGCGCGCGATCTGCGCGCAGGGAACCGTTAAGGCCACCCCCGGCTCGGTGAACGTCCCCGTGGTGCTCGCCGGCGCGCTCGTCCACCCCGGGGACGTGATCGTGGCCGACGACGACGGGGTGCTGTGCGTGCCCCGTGCCGAGGCGCCGGACATCGCGGCCAAGGCCCTGGCCCGTGAGGCGGCCGAACAGGAGAAACGCGCGAAGTTCCAGGCTGGGGAGCTCGGGCTCGACCTGTACGGCATGCGGGAGGTCCTGGCCCGCCTCGGCGTGACCTACGCCGACGACACGACGACCGATGGAGACCGCGATGGGTGAGATCGTCGCCGCGATGGCCGGCGTGCACGCGCCGCAGCTGCTGCAGAAGTTCGCGGGCGAGGACGAGGAGAAGCTGGAGGCCAGCCGGGACGCGCTGCTCGAACTCGGCCGCGTGCTCGACCGGACCGCCCCCGACGTGCTGCTGGTGATCGGGACCGACCACCTGGAGACCTTCTCGCTGGACCTGGTGCCGACCTTCGCGCTGGTGACCGGGGAACGCGCGACCGGCGAGTTCGGCGGGGAACGCTTCGACGTCCCGGTGCACCGCGAACTGGCCACCGCGCTCCTGGAGGGGCTGGTCGGGCGCGGCTTCGACCTTGCCTACTCCCAGCACGCCGAGCTCGGGCACGCGTTCGCCACGCCGTTCCGGTACGTGCTCGGGGACCGCGACATCCCGGTCGTCCCGCTGCTGGTCAACGTGTACCTGCCGCCGTTGCCCACCGGACGCCGGTGCGAGGCCCTCGGCCGGGCGATCGGCGAGGTCGTCGCCGGGCGCCCCGAGAGGGTGGCGGTCCTGGCCAGTGGGGGCATGTCCCACTTTCCGGGGACGCCGCGCTATCCGAACCCGGAGTTCGCGTTCGACGAGTGGATCATCGAGCGGATCGAGGAGAACGACCTGGACCCGATCCTCGACCTCACCCCGCCCCAGCTCGACGAGGTCGGCGAGGGCGAGATGCTCTGCTGGTTCGTGCTCTGGGGCGCGATGGGGAAACGGGCGCCGGGCCGCGTGCTGAGCTACCAGAAGGTCTGGCACCACGGCCAGGGCGTCGTCGTCTGGGACCCCGCGGAGGTGGCGCCGTGAGCCGCACGCCGCCGTTCGAGTTCAGGAACCAGGGCTACAACTACTACCGCTATCCCTCTCCGGAGAGCTACGCGTTCAACAGGCTGCTGCGCGAGTTCCGCGACCCCGCCCTGCGCGCCCGCTACCTCGACGACCCCGGCGCGCTGGTCGCCGAGTACGGGCTCACCGACGCGGAGGCCACCGCGCTGGCCACCCTCGACGTCGACACCTGCGTCGCGGCCGGCGCCCACCCCCTGCTGGCCTGGACCGGCTGCCGCATGACCGCCCGCGACAGGGACGCGAAGGGTTCCTGAACGGCCTTTCTCCCGAACGCTCCAGAGGAGTCCCCCATGGCTTCACCCTCACCCATGGTGATGAACGGCTGGTACGTCGGCGCGTGGGCCGGCGAGGTCGGCCGTACGCTGACGCAACGCTGGATCGCCGGCCGTCCCGTGTGCTTCTACCGGCTGTCGGACGGCACGGCCAACGCGATCGAGGACCGCTGCCCGCACCGCAGGTTCCCCCTCTCGCTCGGACGGCTCGACGGCGACGTCATCGAGTGCAACTACCACGGCTACCGCATCGACGGCGGCGGCGTCTGCGTGGGCGTCGCCGAGCAGTCCGACAGGCCGAGGGCGGCGGTGCACCGGTTCCCGCTGGTGGAGCGGGACGGCATCGTCTGGATCTGGCCCGGCGACCCCGCGCTCGCCGACCCGGGCCTGCTGCCCGACACCTCCTGGCTCACCGACCCCGGCTGGACCCACGTCAGCGGGCACATGCCGCTGAAGGCCCGTCACCTCCTGCTGGTGGAGAACCTGCTCGACCTGACCCACGAGACGTTCCTGCACCCCACCACCATCGGCAACGCCGCGGTGGCCGCCACCCCCATCGACGTGACCAGCCAGGGCGACCGCGTCTCCTTCACCCGCCACATGGTGGGCATCACCGCGCCGCCGTTCTACGAGAAGTCGATGGGCCTCACCTCGCCCGTCGACCGCTGGCAGGACGGCGACTTCTACGCGCCTGGCGTCTTCCAGCTCAACATGCGGCTGGCCTCCACCGGCGTCGAGGAACCCGAGGGCTTCCACATGAAGGTGATCTACGGCATCACCCCCGCCACCGACACCGAGACGCACGACTTCTTCGCCCTCGGCCGCGACTTCAGGATCGACGACGAGGAACTGTCCGCCTTCCAGCTCCGGCAGCAGCTCAACGTGATGCGGGAGGACGTCGACGCGCTGGAGGTCCAGGAGATCATGGTGGCCACCGATCCCCCCGGCGTGCGCGAGTCGAGCATCCGCTCCGACGTGGCCGGGATCCGGGGCCGCCGCCTGCTGGAGAAGCTGGCCGCCAAGGAGGCGGCCGCCGCGGCACCCGCTCGCCGGGCGGTGGCCGCCACGTGAGCACCTTCGTGCTGGTCCACGGTGCCTGGCACGGCGGCTGGTGCTGGGACCGCGTGGCGCCCCTGCTGCGCGCCGCCGGCCACGACGTCCACACCCCGACCCTGACCGGCCTGTCCGAACGGGCCCACCTGCTCTCCCCCCAGGTCGGCCTGGACACCCACATAGAGGACGTCGTGCGCCTCCTGGACGTCCTCACCTCGCACGATGTAGTCCTGGTGGGCCACAGCTACGCCGGTCAGGTGATCACCGCCGTGGCCGACCGCCGCCCCGCCGCGGTCCGCCTGCGCGTCCACCTGGACGCCTTCGCGGGCACCGACGGCGAGGCGGCCGTCGACCTCCTGCCCGAGCAGGTGGCCCACCACTGGGCCGAGGCCGCTGCCGGCCCCGGCCTCGGCTGGCTGGTCCCCGTCCGCTCCCTCTCGGTGCTCGGCGTGACCGAACAGGCCGACGTGGACTGGCTGACCCCCCGGCTGACCCCCCACCCCTGGAAGACCTACACCGACCCCCTCCGCCTCACCGGCGCCGCCGGCACCGTCCCCGCTGCCTTCGTCGAGTGCGTCTCCTGGATGCGCGTCTTCCGCGACCAGGCCACCCGCGCCCGCACCCGGGGCTGGCCCGTCCACACCCTCGACACCGGCCACGAGGCGATGGTCACCGCCCCCGCCCTCCTCGCCGAGACCCTCCTCGAACTCGCCGCCGGCTGACCCCGCCCCCCAAGAAAGGGAAACCCATGGAGTTCCTCGTCCGCTCGGAGAACAGGCTCCCCCCCACCACCCCCGCCGACCAGCGCGAGGAACTCCGCAAGGCCGAACGCGCCCGCGCCCAGGAACTCCGCGCCGCCGGCATCCTGAAACGCCTGTGGCGCGTCCCCGGCCGCACCGCCACCATCGCCCTCTACGAGGCCCCC
>NZ_JBHSRF010000129.1:14035-14494 GCF_042658925.1 Sphaerisporangium aureirubrum | reverse complement strand
CCTCACCACCCCCCCACAGAACCACAACGCCCCCTGGCAGAACCTCGGCGGCCCCCCCCAGCCTCCCAGCGCCTTCCCGCCAAATCACATGGGTTCCCCACAGAGCCGCCCTGCGTTCCCACCCAACCTCGCGGGGTCCCCGCCGAACCCCGTCGGCTCCTCGCCGAGCCGGCCGATGGGCCCGCCGCCCCCTGCTGGTACGGCAGTTCCACAGTCCCCACCTGCGGGTAAGTCGGGTTCGGGTTCGACGCCAGGTGGGTTCGTGGCGCCCTTCTGAGGGATCACGGGTCTCTCTGCGGATTCGAGTGGTCCTGGTAGGGCTCTGCCAGGTCCCCGCCGAACCGGCCGATAGGCCCGCCGCCCCCTGCTGGTGCGGCTGTTCCGCTGTCCCCACGTGCGGGTAAGTCGGGTTCGGGTTCGACGCCAGGTGGGTTCGTGGCGCCCTTCTGAGGGATCACG
>NZ_JBHSRF010000129.1:0-13937 GCF_042658925.1 Sphaerisporangium aureirubrum | reverse complement strand
GCGGGTCCCGCCGAGTCGGCCGATGGGATCGCCGCCCCTGCTGGTGCGGCTGTTCCGCTGTCCCCACGTGCGGGTAAGTCGGGTTCGGGTTCGACGCCAGGTGGGTTCGTGGCGCCCTTCTGAGGGATCACGGGGTCTCTCTGCGGGTTCGCGTGGTCCTGGTGGGCTCTGCGGGTCCCGCCGAGTCGGCCGATGGGATCGCCGCCCCTGCTGGTGCGGCTGTTCCGCTGTCCCCACGTGCGGGTAAGTCGGGTTCGGGTTCGACGCCGGGTCGGATGGTGGGGGCGCCGCCTCCCGCCAAGAGGCTGTGCCGTTGCCGTCACCTGCGAGTAAGTCGGGTTCGGGTTGGACGCCGGGGGGGTTCGTGGTGCTGTTTTGGAGATTTTTTTGGGTCGTGTGCATACATCGGGCGATGAGGGGCACTGAGGGTCGCAGCGGACTACTGGGGCATTAGTCCGCGACGTGGGAATGGGTATGGCCGACGCGCGAGGGAGAGGTCGCGCCGGCCATATCCCCCCACAATCCCTTCTCTCTCGCGTATGGGCTGGACGCGATACGGCCGGTCGGCGGGCAATAGGCTCTGGGCGTGGACATCGACGCGTTCGTCAACGCGCACAAGCCGGAGTGGGACCGGCTGGAGACGCTCGTGAGGCATCGGCGTGGGCTGAGCGGTGCCGAGGTGGACGAGATGGTCGAGCTCTACCAGCGGGCGGCGACGCATCTGTCCATCGTGCGATCAAGCTCGGACCTGCTGCTGGTGGGACGGCTGTCGGCGCTGGTCGCGCGGGCGCGCTCGGCCGTGACGGGGGCGCACAGCCCGGCGTGGCGGGAGTTCGGGCGGTTCTTCACGGTGTCGTTTCCCGTGGTGGCGTACCGCGCGCGCTGGTGGTGGCTGGCGACGTCCGTCATCTTCTTCGCCGTGTCCCTGCTCGTGGGCATCTGGATCGCCCGCAACCCCGAGGTCCAGGCCGCCATCGCGAGCCCCGAGCGCATCAAGCAGCTGGTGGAGCACGACTTCGCCGACTACTACTCCGAGCACCCCGCCGCCGCGTTCGCCGGCCAGGTGTGGATCAACAACGCCTGGGTGTCCCTGCAGGTCATCGCGATGTCCGTCGTGCTCGGCATCCCCATCCCGTGGGTGCTGTGGGAGAACGCCGTGAACGTCGGCGTGTCCGGCGGCCTGATGGCGTCCCGCGACCGGCTCGACATCTTCTTCGGCCTGATCACCCCGCACGGCCTGCTGGAGCTGACCGCCGTCTTCCTGGCGGCCTCCGTGGGCATGCGCCTCGGCTGGACGGCCATCGACCCGGGCCCGAGGCGCCGGGCCGAGGCGCTGGCCGAGCAGGGCAGGGCCGTGGTGAGCGTCGCGCTCGGCCTGGTGGTCGTGCTGCTGGTGTCCGGCCTGATCGAGGCGCTGGTCACCCCGTCCCCCCTGCCCACCTGGGCCAGGATCGGCATCGGCGTGCTGGCCGAGGCCGCGTTCCTGGGCTACATCGTGTACTTCGGCCGCCGCGCCCTGCGCGCGGGCCACAGCGGCGACATGGAACGCGCCCCGGACGTGGCCCCGTCGAGCTGACGGCCCAGCGGTAACGCGCACCCCTGTGGCGGCCGGCGGACGACGCCTCAGAGCGCCTTGAGGAACTTGGCGGCGATGGGTGCCGCCGCCGTGGCACCCGCGCCGCCGTTGCGCACGAGGACGGCGAAGGCCAGGCCGTCGCGGTAGCCGATGAACCACGCGTGCGTCCGCGCCCCGGCCACCTCGGCGGTGCCGGTCTTCCCCGACGTGCCGGACGGCAGCCCCGCCCGCGCGGCGGTGCCCTCGGTGACCACGGCCGCCATCATCGACCGCAGCGACGAGGCCACCCCGTCGTCCAGCGGAACCGAGGCCCCGCCGTCCGCGCCGGGGGTCAGCACGGCGGGCCGCCACACCCCGCTCGCCACCGCCGCCGCCACCTCGGCCATGCACAGCGGGCTGGCCTGCACCGAGTTCTGCCCGAGGGCGTCCGCGCCGAGCTCGTCGGCGGTGGTGTGCGGCCGGATGCGGCACGAGCTGAGCCCCGGCTTCTCCCGGAACCCGAACCGGTCGGCCGCCTCGGCGCGCAACTGGCCGTCCCGCAGCCGCTCCGCGGACAGCCGGGCGAACGTGGTGTTGCACGACAACGCGAAGGCGGTGGAGAGCGACACGGTCCCGTGGTCGGCCCCGTCGGCGTTGGTGAAGCTCCGCCCGTTCGGGATGGTGTATGTCCCGGGGCAGGCGACCGGCGACTGCGGCGACAGCCCGCCGCGCAGCAGGGCCGCCGCGGTCACCACCTTGAACGTCGACCCCGGCGGGTACAGCCCGTTGAACGCCCCCTTGGCGCCCAGCGTGTCCGCCACCGCCCGCACCTCGCGGGACTTCACGTCCACCGCCACGACGGCCGCGGGCTGCGCGACGCCGTCCAGGGCCCGGGCGGCGGCGGACTGCACGCTCCGGGAGACGCTGGCGCGGATGCCCCCGGCGACCTGCTCGGGGGACGCCAGCAGCACCTTGCCCGACGGCGTCTCCTCCAGTGAGAGCCGCGTCTCACTGGCGCTCAGGCCGCTGAAGTAGTCACCCGCCCGGCTGTCGGCGGGGAACGGCGTGCCGTCGCGGGTCAGCGTCGCGGGCCGGGACACCTTGGTCTCGACGATCCGCAGCCCCCCGCCGTCCCTGAGCGAGGGGTGCAGGGTCTCCGGCCCCCAGAGCACCTTCCACAGCCCTCCCACGCGGGTCAGGCGCAGCACGGACGTGAACGGCCAGCTTCCGAGCCCAGTGACCTCCCGCACCCCCTGGAAGGGCGCCTCGGCGGCGTTCTCGGCCACCTGGCGGGGCACGCCGGGGCTGAGGGACAGCGACGCGATCCGCAGGTCGGCGCTGAACCGCCGGTGCCGGTCGGCGAAGTCGGCCGGAGGCCCGTCGACGAGCGACGCCATGGTGGCGAAGTCCCCGGCCTGCCAGGCGGCGAAGTACCGCGCCGCCACCGGCTCCGGGGCGTCCGCCGGCGCGGACGCCGGGCTGGTGGACACCGGGCTGGTGGACACCGGGCTCGTGGACGGCGGGGCCGAGGGCAGGGCGGTGGGGCTGAACGGCGGCACGCCGGGTGTGGATTCGGCGGGGAGCGGTTCGAGCGTGAGCTCCCGCCCCTGCTCGGGGGCACCCTGCGCGCCGCCCTTGGGCTTGAGCGGCCGTTCCGCCGACCTGGCGACGGGGTCCGGCGCGACCGCCAGCACGACCACCCCGATGACGACCATCACCGCCACCACCGCCACCATCAGCAACGGCCATCGATCACGCATCGGACAAACTCCGCCCGTCCCCGTGTCGCATCTGTGCGGATTAGGAGCGTAAAGCGTGCCAACCCCACAGGCCAGGCTTTGTGCTAAATATCCACCCGAAGCGTGATACGAGGACGCGCCTGTTCCCGCGCCGAGGGCTCAGAGCCGGCCCGCGGCCTTGAGGGCCAGGTAGGCGTCCGCCAGGGCCGGGGCCAGGTCGTCCGGGGTGGCGTCGACCACTTCGCAGGCGTGACGGCGCAGGTGGGCGGTCAGGCGGGCGCGGTCGGCGTGCAGGCGTTCCGCGGCGGCGGCGTCGTAGACGCGCTCCACCGTGTCCCGGCCCGCGGCCATCTCGGCCACCCGGGGGTCCGCGACGGCGGCCACCAGCACCAGGTGGCGGGCGGTGAGCTGGGGGAGCACCTGGAGCAGGCCCTCGTCCATGGCCGTGGAGTTCAGGTCGGTCAGCAGCACCACCAGGCAGCGCCGCTTGGCCCTGGACAGGATGGCGGCCACCATGCCCGCCGAGTCGGCCTCGACCAGCTCGGGCTCGATCGGCGCCATCACGTTGACCAGCGCGGGCAGCGAGTCCGCCCGCGCGCCCCCGGTCGTCCACGCCCGGACGGCGCGGTCGTAGGCGAGGAAGTCCACCCGGTCGCCCGCCCGCCCGGCGAGCGCGGCCAGCAGCAGCGCCGCGTCCATCGACCAGTCCAGCCGCGGCCACCCGCCGTCCCCCCGCGCCGCCGCGGCGGACGGGAAGGGCGGCCCGGTGTCCCCCCGCGCGCCGGACGGGATGCCCTGTACGCCGGTGGGGAAGGGTGCCACGCCGACGCGCCCGGCCGAGGTGCGGCCCGTGTCCAGGACGATGAGCACGCGGCGGTCGCGTTCCGGGCGCCAGGTGCGCACGACGACGTCCGCGCGGCGGGCGCTGGCCCGCCAGTCGATGGAGCGCACGTCGTCGCCCACGACGTACTCGCGCAGGGAGTCGAACTCGGTGCCCTGCCCGCGCACCAGCGCCGGGTGCTGCCCCTCCAGCTCGCGCAGCCTGGCCAGCTTGGCGGGCAGGTGCTTGCGGCTCAGGAACGGCGGCAGCACGCGCACCGTCCACGGCACGTGGTGCGAGCCCTGGCGGGCCGCGACGCCGAGCGGGCCGAGGGACCGCACGGTGACCGTCGCGGCCTCGCGGTCGCCCCGCCGGGTGGGCGTCAGCGTGGTGACCAGCCGCCGGCGCTCACCGGACGGCACGTCCAGCCGCTGCTCGCGCGGGCTCGCCCCCGCCGAGGGCGGCCAGGCGTCCCGCAGCGCCCCGCGGACCCGCCGCCCGCCGGGGTTCTCCACGATCAGCTCCACGGCGACCTGCCCGCCGAGCCGTACCAGCCGCTCGCCCCCCCTGCGGAACCGCAGCGGGCGCACGCTCCCCGCGAACAGCAGGTCGATCACGATCAGCGCGGCCACCAGCAGGAGCAGGCCGAGCAGCGCGAAGCCGGGGTCCGGCGCGAACAGCACCCCGACGGCGCCGAGCGCGGCGATCAGGCCCGCCCGGCCGGTGAGGGCCATCAGCGCGGGACCGGGACCGAGGCGAGCACGCCGTCCAGCAGGCCGTCCGCCGTGGCGCCCTCGAGCTCGGCCTCGGGCCGCAGCTGGACGCGGTGCCGCAGCGCGGGCTTGGCCAGCGCCTTCACGTCGTCCGGGGTGACGTAGGCGCGGCCGGACAGCCAGGCCCAGGCGCGGGCGGCGGCCAGCAGCGCGGTGGCGCCACGCGGGGACACGCCGAGCTGCAGCGACGGCGACATGCGGGTCGCGCGGGCCAGGTCCACGACGTAGCCGAGTACCTCGGGGGCCACGTGCACCCGGCCGACCTCGGCGCGGCCCGCGGCGAGGTCGGCGGCCGAGGCCACCTGCTTGATGTGCGACAGGTCCTTGGGGTCGAAGCCGAGCGCGTGCCGCTCCAGGACGGCGATCTCCTGGTCGCGGGGCGGCAGCGGCACGGTCAGCTTGAGCAGGAACCGGTCCAGCTGGGCCTCGGGGAGCTGGTAGGTGCCCTCGTACTCGATGGGGTTCTGGGTGGCGACCACCACGAACGGGTCGGGCAGCTGGCGGGCCGAGCCCTCCACGCTGACCTGCCGCTCCTCCATCGCCTCCAGCAGCGCGGCCTGCGTCTTCGGCGGCGTGCGGTTGATCTCGTCGGCGAGCAGCAGGTTGGTGAACACCGGCCCCTCGCGGAACGCGAACTCCGCCGTCCGCGCGTCGTAGACCAGCGAGCCGGTGACGTCGCCCGGCATCAGGTCCGGGGTGAACTGCACCCGCTTGAATTCCAGCGACAGGGTGGAGGCCAGCGTGCGCACCAGCAGCGTCTTGGCGACGCCGGGCACGCCTTCGAGCAGCACGTGCCCCCGGCACAGCAGCGCGATCACCAGTCCCGTCACCACGGCGTCCTGCCCGACGACGGCCTTGGCCACCTCGGTACGCAACGCCCCGAGCGCCTCCCGCGCCCCGGCGCCCCCCGACAAGGCGGGAGAGGCGTAGGACGCCGTCTGGTCGGTCGGGGACCCGTACGACGCGCCGTGGTCGATCTGGGAGCCGTACGAAGCCCTCTGGTCGCCCGGCCCGGACGGCGCGCCCTGACCGCCTGGCCCGGACGATGAGCCCTGACCGGCGGGTCCCGACGATGGGCCCTGACCGGCGGGTCCGGACGGCGCGCCCTGACCGGCGCCGTACGGGCCGCCCTGCTGGGGTCCGTACGCGGAATCCTGCGGGGAGCCGTGCGCGGCGCCCGGGCCCGATGGGGCCGAGGGCCAGGAGGGGCCGGGGGGTCCGCTCTGGGGGGCTCCCGGCGGAGGTGTGGTCACGGCTCTCGTACCTGCCTTTCCAAGGTGTCAAGGTGACCCGCCAGGGACACGAGCCCGGCGTCGTCGGAGGGTGGGGGGCCGAACATCACCGCGCGGACCCACGATGGGTCCCGCCCGGTCCGCATGGCGGCGATGGCGGCGATCTGCTCTTGGGTGGCGTCCGCGGTCAGGCCGAGCCGCGGCGTGAGGCGCGCGGCGGTGGCGGCCCGCAGCGCGAACGCCGCCTGGTCCCGCGCCCGCCGGGCCCGGTACAGGCGCCCGCGGCCCTCCACGGTCTCGGCCGCCCGGACGACCACCGGCAGCCGTTCGACCACGACGGGCCCGAGGCGCCGCATCCGCCAGAGGGCGACCAGCAGCACGGCCACGAG
The DNA here is from genome assembly GCF_042658925.1 of Sphaerisporangium aureirubrum. Classification (NCBI taxonomy): domain Bacteria; kingdom Bacillati; phylum Actinomycetota; class Actinomycetes; order Streptosporangiales; family Streptosporangiaceae; genus Sphaerisporangium; species Sphaerisporangium aureirubrum. Next base: position 7,429 of record NZ_JBHSRF010000129.1, on the reverse strand, counting down.
GAGCTGGAGCACCGCCCACGGTATCCCGCGCGGCAGCAGGTCGGTAAGGCTCGCGGACCCCGACCCGGCGCCCCCGGGTGTCTCGTCCGGCGGCACCAGCCAGATCAGCACCGGCCGCGCCCCGGTGAGGTTGACCGCCAGCGCGGCGTTGCCGTCCTCGGCGAGACGCTGGTTGGTCATGAACGCGCCGTCCCCGACCGCGGTCACCGTGCGCTCGCCGGACACGCGCGCCAGGCTCGGCCCCTGCCGGTCCGGGTAGCAGGTGAAGGCCCTCGGCGGCGTCTGCCGGGTGGTGTAGGTCACCCCGCCGATGTAGACGCTGCCCGCCATGGCGGCGGCGGGAAGGTCGCAGCGCGGTGCCCGCGAGCCGACCGTCGTGCTGTCCTTGACGACGATGCCGCCGCCCAGCAGCGGCATCCCCGGGACCTGGCCCACGAGCAGGCGGTCGGCCTTGGTGGCGGCCAGCTTCTCCGGGGCGTCGGGGGCGAACAGCTGCGGCACCGGGGACAGCAGGAGCAGCCGGTCGGCCCCGTCCAGCCGCACGGCCTCCTCGACCGAGGTGACCCGCTCGACCCGCACCCCCTGCCGCCGCAGGATCTCGGCCAGCGCCTTGCTGCCGGTCAGCGTGGTGTCCGCCGGGTCCAGCGGCCTGCCCTCGGTGGAGGTGCCGGTGAACAGCACCGTCACCACCGCCACCAGCAGGATCAGGGCCCCGACGACGGCGACGCCCCGCCCGCCCCGCCACAGGCTCCGCGCGGTGGGCGAGGTGGAGGCGGAGGTCGCGGCCTCCCGCGGGGGAGCGATGGTCATGAGGCACCTCCCGCGGCGAGGGCGGGCCTGGCGGTGCGCAGGTCGTCGTCGAGGCCGGCCATGGCGCGGTACCCGTCCTCGCTGCCGTCGGCGGCGCCGTAGGTGACCTCGTCGAACAGGCGGGCGGCGGACGCCAGCCGGGCCGCGTACGCGGGCAGCTCCCGGCCCGCCACCTCGGCGAGCTCGTCGGCCGTGCGGCCGGGCTGCGGGGTGACGACGGCCCGGTGCTCCAGGTCGCGGGCGATGGCGCGCAGCCTTTCCCGGATGGCCTCGGCCCACCGCGACTCGGCCGCCAGGCGCTCGGCCTCGGCGCGGTGCTCGGCGGCGGTGCGCTCCACGGGGCCGAGCAGGGCCTCCGCCGCGGCCCGCCGGCCACGGGTCGCTTTGCGCCCCTGCCAGGCGATCAGCGCGATCAGCGCGCCGACGACGACGATCACGATGATCAGCGCGAGCACGCCGCCCGGCACTCCGCCGGGGGCGCTGTCCATCAGCCGGTCGAAGAACTCGCGGATCAGCCGGATGGCGCGTTCGAGCAGCGACTCCTGCTGGTACTCCGGCCTGATGAGCTCCTCGACGGCCCGGCGCCGCGCCTCGTCGCGCCCGATGTCGTCCAGGACGGCGAGGATCACGGCGCTCCGGCGGGCGTGGTCCCGGCGGGGCCGGCGGCGTGCGAGGGGTGCCACAGGTCGTCCGCGGAGGCGGGCACCCAGCCCTGGCGCTGCTGCTCCACGGCGGCGGTCTGCAGCACGAGGTCGAACGCCTCGGCGCGCATCCGGCGGTCGGTGTACAGCAGGCCGTTGACGCCGGCCTGGATGGGATAGGTGATCATCGCGCTGAGGACGCCGCCGACGACGATCAGCACCGTGGTCAGCACGGTCGCCCACAGCGCGCCGCGGCCGCCGAACGACACCGCCAGGGTGAGGACCTCCACCGGCACCGAGAGGATCGCGCCGAGCAGCGCGGTGAGGATCCAGGTCAGCAGCAGGATGCCGAGCACCCGCCAGAACGACCCGCTCACCAGCCTCCACGACCTGCGGACGGCCTCGATCACGCCGCGCCCCTCCAGCACCACCGCGGGCGCGGCCAGCGACAGGTGCGCGGTCATGAACAGGGCGTAGCAGAAGTAGAGGAGCCCGCCCAGCAGCGCCACGCCGAGGAACGTCCCGGTGCCCGCCCCGCCGGCCACCAGCACCGCGACGAGCGCCACGACGGCGATCAGCGGCACGGCCAGGATGAGCGCGGTGAGCAGGGACAGCCCGATCAGCGGGCCGATCCGGGACCGGGTGAGCCGCCAGGCCTCCCCGACGGTGATCTTCCCGCCGAACACGGCGCGGCCGAGCACCCGGGTGAGGATGCCGGTGAGGATGGTGATCAGGAAGAACTGCACGATCAGCGACAGCAGCGACCCGCCGAGCTGCGAGGCGAGCCCGCCCATCGGAACGTCGGCGTCCGTCCGGATCGCGTCGCCGGTGAACATGTCGCCGATCGACCCGTAGTAGATCGCCTGGCCGACGGCCACCGGCAGGGTGCCGATCGCGGCGGCGATGGCCGACAGCCCGAGCGTGGCCTTGGGGTTGGACCGGATCAGCTTGATCGTGCCGTCCAGGATGTCCCCGAGCCCGAGCGGGCGCAGCGGGATGATGCCGGGACGCAGCGCGGGCGGCGGCGGCCGGTAGCCGTATCCCGGGCCGTAGGCGCCCTGCGGCTGGCCGTAACCCTGCGGCTGGCCGTGCCCGGGGGGCGCGTAACCGGGCGGCGGCCCGTATCCCTGGCCGTACCCCGGCGGGGGAAAGCCGCCCTGTGGAGGCCCGCCGGGCGGCGGGTAGCCCCCCTGCGGGGGCCCGCCAGGTGGCGGCGCCTGCCCCTGACCTCGGGGAACGGCGTCCTGAGGGTCGCCGGGAGCGGTCCACGGCTGCTGCCCCGGGGCGGCGTACGGCGGAGGCTGGTTCTGCGCCCAGCCAGGGGGTGTGCTGGAAGGAGAGCCGTGACCGTCTGACATATCCCAATCCTGGCATGTCGCGCCCCTGCCCGGGGCGGCCGGGCGACGGATGGAGCCATCGGTTGACGGGACCCGCTTCCCATGACGCAGACTTGGGAAGGTACGGTGCGAGGCCCGCGCCACGCCATGCGACGGGCCCATCAGGCCAGATCATTGGCTTGGTCCGTAACCTGCGCCTAAAATTCGGCTTTTGGTGAAGCTAATGTCCGATCGTTTATCACCCGGCGAGAAGCGGCGGGTAGCCTTCGGTCCGTCGTGCGGCATTCGCCTCGAACTCCCATACAGCTGTGCATAACGAATGAGGGGCCATGAAAGGACGCGTGCTGGTCGTCGACGACGACGCCGCTCTCGCCGAGATGCTCGGCATTGTCCTTCGGGGCGAGGGCTTCGAGCCGTCGTTCGTATCCGATGGAGACAAGGCGCTGGACGCGTTCCGTGACACCCGTCCCGACCTGGTGCTACTCGATCTGATGCTGCCCGGCGCGGACGGCATCGACGTGTGCCGCCGCATCAGGGCCGAGTCGGGCGTGCCGATCGTCATGCTCACCGCCAAGAGCGACACCATCGACGTGGTGCTCGGCCTCGAGTCCGGGGCCGACGACTACATCGTCAAGCCGTTCAAGCCCAAGGAGCTCGTCGCCCGGGTCCGCGCCCGGCTGCGCCGCACCGACGAGCCCACCCCCGAGGTGCTCCAGATCGGCGACATCACCATCGACGTGGCGGGCCACTCGGTCAAGCGCGGCGACGAGACGGTCAACCTGACCCCGCTGGAGTTCGACCTGCTGGTGGCGCTGGCCCGCAAGCCGCGCCAGGTGTTCACCCGCGAGGTGCTGCTGGAACAGGTCTGGGGCTACCGCCACGCGGCCGACACGCGCCTGGTGAACGTCCACGTCCAGCGCCTGCGGGCCAAGATCGAGAAGGACCCCGAGCACCCGGAGATCGTGGTGACCGTCCGCGGCGTGGGCTACAAGGCCGGCCCGGCGTAAGCCGCGCGCCGCCCCCGGCCCGGACCTCCCCATGTCCTCCCCGACCCCTGCCTCCGGCACCCGCGCCCCGGCGCGGCCGAAGCCGAAGAAGAAGGCGCGGCGCACCCCGCGCCAGATCGTGCGCGGGGTGCGCAGGCGCGCCCGCCGCACGGCCGGGAAGGTCCGCCGGGTCTGGCGGCGCTCCCTGCAGCTCAGGGTGGTCACCAGCACGCTGGTCATCTCGATGACCGTGGTGGCCGTGCTCGGGTTCTTCCTGATGCAGATGATCGACACCGCGGTGCTGCGCGGCCGCGTCAACTCGGCCACGTCCGAGGCGCAGGCCAACGTCACCACCGTGGCGAGCTATCTCGCCCAGACCGTCGTGACCCCGAGCCGGCAGTCCGCCTCGGCGCCGGACGGCGACGGCGACGTCCTGATGGACAGCGCGGTCGACCAGGCCGCGGACGCACTGGCCCGCCGCGCCGAGTCGCGGTACGGCGTGGTGATCCTCAACGCCGACCGGGTCGGCGAGGACCGCGGCACCGGCAACATCGACCCGCGCAGCGTCACGCCCAAGCTGCGCGACAAGGTGCGGCAGGTCAAGGACACACCCCAGGCGATGTACACCTCGCTGTACTACGCGGGTGAGCAGAAGGGGGCGCCCGCGCTGGCCATCGGGGCGCTGGTGCCCACCCTGTACGGCGACTACGAGGTCTACCACTTCTTCCCGCTCGAGGACGAGGTGCACACCCTGTCCACGGTCCAGCAGTGGCTGGTCGTGGTGGGCGCGGCCCTGGTGCTGCTGCTGGCCGCCGTCGCGTCCCTCGTCACCCGGCAGGTCGTCACCCCGGTGCGGCTGGCCCGCCAGGCCGCCGAACGGCTCGCCGCCGGGCGGCTGGAGGAACGGCTGCGCATCCGCGGCGAGGACGACCTGGCCCGGCTCGGGGTGTCGTTCAACGAGATGGCGTCCAACCTGGCGCTGAAGATCCACCAGCTGGAGGAGCTCTCACACGTCCAGCGGCAGTTCGTCTCGGACGTCTCCCACGAGTTGCGCACCCCGCTGACCACGGTCCGCATGGCCGCCGACCTGCTGTACGAGGCCCGCGAGGACTTCGAGCCCGCCGCCGCGCGGTCGGCCGAGCTGATGCAGGCCCAGCTGAACCGCTTCGAGTCCATGCTGGCCGACCTGCTGGAGATCAGCCGGTACGACGCGGGCGCCGCCACCCTGGACATCGACTCGGTGGACATGCGCGACGTGGTGCTGCGGGCGGTCGGCGACTCCCAGCCGCTCGCCGAGCGCAAGGCGACCCGGCTGGACCTCCGGCTGCCCAACGAGCCGTGCATGGCCGAGGTCGACAGCCGGCGGGTCGAGCGCATCCTGCGCAACCTGCTGTTCAACGCCATCGAGCACGGCGAGGGCCGCGACATCGTGGTCACCCTGGGCGCCGACCGGGACTCGGTGGCGGTGGCCGTGCGCGACCACGGCGTCGGGCTCAAGCCCGGCGAGGAGACCATGGTGTTCGACCGCTTCTGGCGCGCCGACCCGTCCCGGGCCCGCACCATCGGCGGCACCGGGCTCGGGCTGGCGATCTCCCGCGAGGACGCCCTGCTGCACGGCGGCTGGCTCCAGGCCTGGGGCGTGCACGGCGAGGGGTCGCAGTTCCGCCTCTCCCTGCCCCGCCAGGCGGGCTCCGAGCTGCGCGGGTCGCCGCTGCCGCTGGTGCCCCCGGAGATCGAGATGCGCCGCCACTGGCGCGGCGCCGCCACACCGGTGCTGTCCCCGGCCATCGAAAGGCATTTCGATGGCGACTAGCGCCGCGCGCCCCGTCCCTCCGCCCGGCGGCCCCACGGCTTCTGGCCGTCCCGGCGCGCGCCGGCGGCCGCTCGCGGCCGGGCCGCTCTGCCTGGCCGTCCTGCTGGTGGTGCTCGGCTGCGTGTCCTGCTCCACCGTGCCGCCCGGGGGCAACATCTTCGCCGCCAGGGGCGCCAGCGAGGGGGACCCGCTGAGCCAGCCGTACGTCCGCATCCTGGCCGCCGACCCCAAGCCGAACGGCTCGCCGCAGGACATCGTCAACGGCTTCCTCGCCGCCGCGGCCAGCTTCGACGACCCGGTGCGCACGGTCGCCCGCAAGTACCTCACCGGGGAGGCGCAGCGCAACTGGAGCCCGTTCGACGCGGTCACCATCTACGACCAGCGGTCCCTGACCAGCGACCCGCTGCGGGACGGCGTCCAGCAGGTGCAGGTGACGCTGCGCACCACCCTGCTCGGCACCGTGGACGGCGACGGCCACTACGTGCCGAGCGAGTCGACGTCCGAGCTGAACATGGACTTCGCCCTGATCAAGGTGTCGGGGCAGTGGCGCATCTCGTCCGCGCCGCCGGGCCTGCTGCTGTCCAACGACGACTTCAAGCGCGCCTACCGCCCGTTCGACCTGACCTTCCCGGCCGCCGGCGCCGAGGGGCTCGTGGTGGACCAGGTGCGGGTGCCGATCAACCCCAGCGAGAGCCTCGCCAAGTCGCTGGTGCACCGGCTGATCACCGGCCCGACCCGGCCGCTGCGCGGGGCCGTCCGGTCCGCGTTCGGCAACAACGTCGACGTGAACAGCGTGGTGGTGGACGGCGACGTCGTGGTGATCGACTTCACCTACGGCATCGTCGCCTCGGTACGGGAGCCGGCCGACCGGGAGGCGCTGTCGGCTCAGCTGGCCTGGACGCTCAAGCCGATGACCGAGGCGCGGCGCATCGAGGTCCGGGTCAACGGCGAGCAGTTCCCCGGCGGCTCGTTCGTCATCGACCCGCGCGACTACGAGCGGTTCGACCCCAACGTGCTGTCCGGGGACGCCCAGGCGTACTTCCTTAAGCACGGCAAGCTTCACATCATCGACAAGGACCGTGAGAACCCCGTCCTGGTCGGCCCCGGCGACGAGCAGGGGAGGCGCTTCACCGACCTCGCCGTCTCCAACGACCGCTCCCCCAAGGTGGCCGCCCTGGCGCAGGACGGCGGCGTCTGGGTCAGCGGCATCGCCCCCGGCAGCCAGTGGCAGCGCTGGATTCCCGGCGCCAAGCCCACCGCTCCCTCCTGGGACCGCTACGGCTTCGTCTGGTCCGTCGTCCACGAAGGCGGCACCTCCAAGGTCTACCGCTCCAGCAGCCCCTCCGTCCCTCCCGTCCCGGTCGGCGCCCCCCAGCTCGAACCCACCGACGTCACCGCCTTCCGCGTCGCCCGCGACGGTGCCCGCGTCGCCGTGATCTCCGACGACGGCCACGGCGAACGCGTCCTGGTGGGCACCATCGACCGCGACAAGATGCAGGTCCAGAACCTCCGCGTCCTGGTCCCCGCCAAAGACGGCCAAGAGATCAGCGACATAACCTGGCGCGACGCCAGCACCCTCCTGGTCCTCACGAAGGACAAGTCCGAGCGCGAACTGACCCCCTGGTCCGTAACCCAAGGCATCCGCGCCGACACCGCCAAAGCCGCCACCCGCATCGAATCCATAACCGCCGCCCCCGACCCCCTCCCCGTCCTAGCAGGCACCGCCGACTCCGAAATCCTCGCCTGGGACCCCCAAAAGAAACAGTGGACCACCTTGGTCAAAAACGGCGCCGGCCCCCCCGTCTACCCCCTCGGCTAGCCCCCCACCCCACCCCCGGCCCC
>NZ_JBHSRF010000128.1:0-15109 GCF_042658925.1 Sphaerisporangium aureirubrum | reverse complement strand
CCCCGCACCCCACCTCGAACCAAACCGTGCGCCCCACCTCCCCCTCCCACACCCCCGCGAGATCACGTCCACAAGCCACAAACCCCGCCCCGTTCGGCCGGCTCCGACGGGACCGTAACCCTGCCTGCCTTGAAGGCCGAAACGGCCACCGTCAGACTCGATCACATGGCATCGTGGGGGAAAGAGAAAGCACGACCGCGCCTGAGTTGCGACCCCCCACCACCGACTCTGAAACCAGGCGAAAACATTATGACCAGCACTAGTGGTACGCCTCGGATGTTCCTCGCGCGAGAGTTGCGTCGCGGCCGAGAGGCAAAAGGAATGTCCCGGGCAGCCCTGGCGAAAGCCTTCTATGTCAGCGAAGTCCTGGTTCGGCAGTGGGAAACGGGACATCGCATCCCTGTCGCCGATCATGTGGCAAAGCTGGACGAACTCTTCGACGCTCGTGGCATCCTCACCCGGATCCGCGAGGAACTGGTAAAGGTCTCCGTGCCCCTGGAGTGGTTCGGACGCTGGGTGGAGGTCGAGGGCCGCGCCATAGCCCTGTGGACGTTCCAGCACGCCCTCGTACCCGGACTGCTGCAGACCGAGGACTACGCGCGAGCCGTGCTGCATGCCGGAGACCATCGTGCGGACATCGAGGAAATGGTGGCCGCACGGATGGACCGGCAGCGAATCCTGACCAGAGAAGAGGATCCGCCGACCTTCGTCGCACTGATAGCGGAATGTGTACTCAACCAGAACGTGGGCGGCCCCGAGACAATGGCGGACCAGCTGATTCGTTTGGCCGAGATAGCGGAACAGGAAAACAATGTCTTCATCCAGATCATCCCGGCCGCCGCCCCCGTCTGCGCCGCATTCAACGGCCCATTCGTCATTGCCAGCTTCGATGGCGGCACGGACGTGGCGTACACGGATAACGCCGTATCCAGCGAAGTGATCGAGGATCTGGAGACCCTGATCCGGCTACGGCGTATATTGGACGTCTACCGCGCGGAAGCGCTGCCGAAGCAAGCCTCTCTAGATATCCTGGTTAGGATGGCGGAACAATGGAAAACCCGGCACTGACCACATGGAAGAAGTCGTCGTACAGCAACTCCAACGGCGGAGACTGCGTGGAAGTCGCCTTGTTCCCCGCCGGCGACGTCGGACTCCGTGACAGCAAGCACCCCGGTGACGGTCACCTGACGCTGAGCCCGGACGCCTTCCGCGCGTTCCTTGGGACGGTCAGGCGCGCAGACCGCTGACGACCTGCCGAGGGGCACGCTCACTCGGCGAGTGCGGGTACCCGGGGGCCCTGCCTCAGGTTGACGGTCAGGTTGGGCAGGAAGATCAGCGCAATGACCGCGACGGCGGCGCCGACGGCGGCCAGCCAGGGGATGACTGATGCGGCGGCCGCCGCGTGGGCCTGTTCCAGGGTGTGGTGGGTGACCGCCTGGTCGCGGACGACCGTGGTGTAGAGGGTGCCGGCGATGGCCAGAGCCACCGAGCCGCCGACCTGGCGGAAGAACGTGAGGTTCGCGCTGGCGGTCCCGATGTGCTCCGGCGGCACCGAGGACTGGATGGCCACCGTCAGGCCGGACAGCATGGGGCCGACGCCGAGCCCCATGAGCACCATCCAGCCCACCAGCGCCCAGGACGGCGTGTCGACCGCCAGCCGCGTGCACAGCACGGCGCCGACGACGCTCAGGAACGGCGCCGCGAGCAGCCACGGCTTGTACCGGCGGGTCCTGCCGATGAGTGCGCCGGTCACGACGCTGCCGACCAGCATGGCGAGCATGAGCGGGTAGATGTGCAGGCCCGAGGAGGTCGCGCTCTGGCCCTGCGCCTCCTGGAAGTAGCGCGGCAGGAAGACCGCCCCGGCGTACAGGCAGGCGGCGGTGCAGAACGACGCGATGTTGACGATCGTGTAGGTGCGGCTGCGGAACAGGTGCAGCGGGATGATCGGCTGCACGGCCCGCCGCTCGACCAGGACGAACGCCACGAGCAGCACGACCGACGCAGCCAGCGGGCCGACCACCGGGGCGCTGGTCCAGGTGTGGTCGTCGAGGCCGTGCTCGGTCAGGCCGATGAGCAGGGAACTTATCGCGGCGGTGAACACGGCGATGCCCAGGTAGTCGGGCCGCGACCCGCCGATCCCGCGCACCCGGGGCAGCTTGCGCACGATGATCGCGAGCAGCGCCAGGCCGAGGGGGATGTTGACGAAGAACGCCCACCGCCAGCTCGTCTGGTCGGTGAACACCCCGCCGAGGAACGGCCCCGCGATGTAGCTGGCCGCCATGATGCCGCCGAGCGCGCCCTGCACCCGGCCGCTCTGCTCCGGCGGGAACAGGTCGGCGACCAGCGCCAGTGACAGCGGCAGCAGCGCGCCCGCCCCCAGCCCCTGCACGCCGCGGAACGCGATGAGCTGGCCCATGTCCTGCGCGGCCCCGCTCAGCACCGACCCGAGGAGGAACACCGTGACGCCGATGAGCAGCAGCGGCTTGCGGCCGTACACGTCGGAAAGCCTGCCGTACAGGGGGACCGTCACCGTCGAGGTGAGCAGGTAAGCGGTCACCACCCAGGTGTACAGCCCGCCGCCGCCCAGCTCGGCGGTGATGCTCGGGAGCGCCGTGCCGACGATCGTCTGGTCCAGCATCGCCAGGAACATCCCGCCGAGCACGCCGACCAGCAGCAGGCCGTTCCCCTTGACCCCCGGGGCCGCGGGGGCTCCCGCGGCCTGCCCGCGCACGCCGTCCGGCGCGGTGGCCGTCTCACCCGTCATCGCCATGTCGCCCTCTCCGACCTCTATGTCCAGCCAAACATGTAGAAGGTGACATGTCTGCTCTTACATGTCAATCCTTGCGTATGATGGCGTCATGTCCCTGCGGATCGCGCTACTCGGCCTCCTGAAGTTCTCCGGACCGGCCAGCGGCTACGACCTGACCAAGGCGTTCGAGCGCTCGATCAACTACGTCTGGCAGGCCGGGCACAGCCAGATCTATCCGGAGCTGGCCAAGATGGCCGCCGACGGCCTCATCGGCGTCGAGGCCCAGGGCACGCGCGGGCGCAAGACGTACGCGATCACCCCCGAGGGCTCCGACGAGCTGCACCACTGGATGACCAGCCGAGTCCCTACGCTCGCGCCCGTGCGCAGCGAGAGCGCGCTGCAGGCGTTCCTGCTGCCACTGCTGGAGCCCCAGGAGGCGCTGGACATCCTGCGGAGAATGCAGGAGGCCGTGGCCGCCCGGGTCAAGGAACTGGAAGATCTGCGCGCCGCCAAGAGGGAACGTCAGGTCGGCGACGGGAGCGGCCTCGGCTACTACTCCCTCGACCTCGGCATCAGGCACGCCCGCACCGCCCTGGACTGGACCAAGGCGACCGCCACCGACATCGCCGCCCACCACTCCCCCGCGGACGACGAGCCGCCGAAGCCCTGAGTCACTCGGGCTTCAGGAGGCGGTCGCCCAGAGGGCTGCGGTAGTAGAGCACGGAGCGGCCGGAGCGGCGGCGGTGGATCAGGTGGGCGGCCAGGAGGATCTTCAGGTGGCCGCCTACCGAACCGAGGCTCTGGCCGGTCAGTGCGACGAGTTGGGTCGTGCTTCTCGGTTCGCTCAGGCGCGTGAGGATGTCGGCGCGGGCGGGGCCGATCAGGGCGCTCACCGCGACGGGGGGTGCGGGGGACGTAGGGGCATCGGCCAGGAGGCCGGTGCAGGGGTAGATGACGGCGTAGCGGTCGGGGAGGTCCCAGGTGACCCAGCCGTGGGCCGTGGTGACGGGGATGAACGACAGGCGGGCGTTGGCGGGGATGTCCCGGGGCGGGTTGTCGTAGGTGTTGATCTGCAGGCGGCCGTCGCCCAGCCAGCGGAGGCCGGGGCGCATGCCGTCCAGGGCGGCGGCCCAGCCGCCTGTGCTGAGGCGGCCGGTGCGGGAGACGATGTCGGCCTCGAAGACGCGGCGCAGGCGGGGCCATTCGGGGAGGACGGTGTGGGTCCAGATCCACTCCAGGAGGGCGGCGGCGCGGCCCGGGAGGTCGGGGACGCGCAGCTCCGGTGGGAGGGGGGCGCCGATGGCCGTGGCCAGGTCGGCGGCGGCCACCTCGGCGGGGGTCTCGCTGACCCGCCGTAGTTCGTCGTGGAACGTCCGGTCGTCGTCCCGGGGTGGCGTGATCATGAAGTCGGCCAGCCAGCGCGGGCGCAGCGCCGCCCAGACGAGCAGCTCCTCCACCCGGTCTCCGGCCAGCCGGTCCCGGTACGCCGGCAGGTGCTCCCGCAACCAGGCCTGCCGCCCGGGATCCGCCCGCCCCTTGTGCAGCGCCGTCAACGCCGCCATGGTCTGCGCCAACGGCGACACGGTGAACCGGCTGCACACCAGCACATCCGCCCCGATCCGCCAGATCCCCATGGCCCCCTCACCCCGTGCCGCCGGGTATTTCCGGACAGAGCCAAGGCTAGGCGGGGCCGGCCGGCGCTCGCCGCCGCCATGGCGGGAGCGCGGTGACGGCGATCGCGCTCCGGTCTCGGCGAGCGTGTTTCGGCTGTGGCCGAAACTTTGGCGGCTCGCCGGACGGGAGCCGCAGACTCCCCGCATGCGTACCTACCGGCAGCTCTTCCGCACGCCCGAGTTCACCCCCTTGTTCGTCGGCGCGTCGGCGCAGGTGGCGGCGTCGACCGTCGCCGGGCTGGCGCTCGGGTCGCTGGTGTACGTGAGCACCGGGTCGCCGTTGTTGTCGGCGCTCAGCATGTTCGGGCCGTCGTTCGCCCAGGTGGCGGGGGCGATGGTGTTCCTGTCCACGGCGGACCGGGTGCCGCCGCGGGCCATCCTGACGGCGCTGGCGGCCATGTTCGGCGTGGGGACGCTGGTGATGGCGCTGCCGGGGATGCCGGTCTGGGGGATGTTCGCGGTGATCTTCGCGATGGGGCTGGTCCAGGCCGCCGGGAGCGGGGTGCGGTGGGGGCTGCTCAGCGAGATCCTTCCGGAGGGTGGGTACATCCTCGGACGGTCGGTGTTCAACATGTCGGTCGGGGTCATGCAGATAGCCGGGTACGGGCTCGGCGGTACGCTGGTCGCCCTCCTGTCGCCGCGTGCCGCGCTGTTCGTCGCGGCCGGGCTGGACCTGCTGGCCGCCGCCGTCGTGCGGTTCGGGCTCACCCGCCAGCCGCCCCGCGCCACCGGGCGTCCGTCGGTGCGGGAGACCTGGCGGGGCAACGCGCGGCTGTGGGCGTCGCCGGAGCGGCGCAGGGTGTACGTCGCGCTGTGGGTGCCGAACGGGCTGGTCGTCGGGTGCGAGGCGCTGTTCATCCCGTACGCCCCGGACGCGGCGGGGGTGCTGTTCATGGCCGCGGCGTTCGGCATGCTCGCGGGCGACACGCTGGTGGGCCGGTTCCTGCCGCAGCGGTGGCGCGTCAGGTTGACCACCCCGCTGCGCGTGCTGCTCGCCGTGCCGTACCTGCTGTTCGTGCTGCCGATCCCCCTGCCGGTGGCGGCGGTGGCGGCGGCCGTGGCCTCGGCGGGCTTCGGCGCGGGCCTGCTGCTCCAGGACCGGCTCATCGCGCTGACCCCGGACGACCTGCGCGGCCAGGCGCTCGGGCTGCACTCCTCGGGCATGATGACGATGCAGGCGGTCGGCGCGGCGGTGGCCGGTCTGGTCGCCCAGCACCTGGCCGTGGGCGCGGCGATGAGCGTGATGGCCGTCCTGTCACTGCTCACCACGACGTCCCTGGTTCCCCGGCGCGCGAAGGCCGCCGCGCTGGCCGGGGCACCTGATTGAGGCGCCTGCGAAACGGGTGATTCAGGCGCTATGTTCGCCCGGTGACCATGACGCCTTCGCCGCGAGTTTTGATCGGGCGTTACCGGCTTGTCGCCCCGCTGGGGCGCGGCGGGATGGGCACGGTGTGGCGGGCCACCGACGAGCTGCTGCGGCAGGACGTGGCCATCAAAGAGGTACGGCTCCCGCCCGACCTGGACGAGGCGCAGCGGGCCGAGCTGCGCGAGCGGACACTGCGGGAGGCCAGGGCCGCCGCCCGGCTGCGCGCCCACCCGTCCATCGTCACCGTGCACGACGTGGTCGCCGACGACGGCCGTCCCTGGATCGTCATGGAGCTGGTCCAGGGGCACTCCCTGCACCAGCTCGTCAAGGAGCGCGGGCCCCTGCCGCCCGCCGAGGTGGCCCGCATCGGCCTCAGCCTCCTGGACGCGCTGCGCGCCGCCCACGAGGCGGGCATCCTGCACCGCGACGTCAAACCGGCCAACGTCCTGCTGACGAGCGCCGGCCGCGTCGTCCTCACCGACTTCGGCATCGCCAGCCTGGCCGGCGACGTCGTCCTCACCCAGAACGGCGCCGTCGCCGGTTCGCCCGGCTACATCGCGCCCGAGCGCCTCCGCGGCGAGGACGACCGCCCCGAGTCCGACCTCTGGTCCCTCGGCGCCACCCTCTACGCCGCCGTGGAGGGCCGCTCCCCCTACGCCCGCGAGCAGGCCGCCGCCATGTTCGCCGCCGTCCTCCTGCACGACCCCGATCCCATGCGCCTGGCCGGCCCGCTGACCCCCATCCTCGCGGGCCTGCTCGCCAAGGAACCGGCCCACCGCATGACCTCCTCCGAGGCGGCCTGGCACCTGCGCAACCTCCTGTCCGGCCCCCCGGTCCCCCCGGTGCGCCCCGGCCCGCACGCGATGCCCATCCCTTTCGCGACCCCCGGCCACCCGGGTTCCCCGGCCCCTCCCGGCCACCCCGGTTCTCCCTCGACGCCTGGGCACCCCGGTTCTCCTTCGACGCCGGGATACTCCGGTTCTCCTTCGACGCCGGGATACTCCGGTTCTTCCTCGACGCCGGGACATTCCGGTTCTTCCTCGGCGCCGGCATACTCCGGTTCTCCCTCGACGCCAGGACATTCCGGCTCTCCCGCAGCTCCCGGCTACCCCGGTCCTTCCGGGCACCCCGGCCACCCCGGTTCTTCCGGGACACCGGGACAGCCGGGATATCCCACCGCCCCCGGTGCCCGCCCGCCGGTCCCCGGCGTCCCGTCCATGCCCACGGGGCCGGGCGGCGGCACGTATCCTCCGGCGACCGCTCCCCGGCACGGGCCCGCACATCCTGGCGGACCCACGCAGCCCGGCGGCCCGGCGGGGACGTACGCGCTGGGAGGGGTCCCGGGAGGGCGACGCTCCGTCAAGGTGCCGGTGGCCGTGGGGGCCGTGCTCTCGGTGCTGCTGGTCACCGTCATCGGGGTGACGGTGTGGCGGATCCGGGAGCGTGACGTGCCGGGATCGCCGCAGGCGCGGGCGACCGGCCCGTCCACCGCCGGGACACAGGCTCCGCGGGCGACCGCCGCCGCGAAGAGCGGGCCGTTCGCGCAGGAGCCGAAGGCCTGCTCCCTGGTCACCGACCGCCAGGCGGCCCAGCTGCTCGGCGCCGCCGCCAAACGCCAGTTCATGACCCGCGGTTCCTGCATGTGGCAACGCCAGGACAACGGCGCCTTCTTCAGCATCCAGGCCGCCCGCTTCAACGACGCCGATATCGCGCACCTGGCCTTCACCCAGATGCGCACCACCTCATACGAGGAAGAACCGGAGCGCTACCCCGGCACCAGGCTGCGCAACGGCCCCCGCGTCGGCGACGAGGCCATCAGCTACACCCGCCGCGAGGCCGACCTCGGCATCTACCGCACGTCCATCACCTTCCGCAAGGACAACCTGACGATCAACGTCTTCTTCACCCTCCGCACCCCCGGCTTCGCCCGCGCCGACCAGGGCGCCGCCCTCATCGAACGCGCCCTGGACGCCCTGCGCTGACTTGCCGCGCCCGCGCCGCGTGGAGTGTTGACTGGAGGTGCCGACGTTCGGGGTGGACGTACAGGGGGCCGGGGCCATGGGTGTGTTCGTAGGGCGCAGCGAGGAGCAGGACCGGTTCCGGCTGGTGCTGTCCGAGGCGGTGAGCAGGCCGGGCGACGGCCCCGACGAGGCCTTCGTGGTGCTGGTGCAGGGCTACGGCGGGATGGGCAAGACCACCCTGCTGCGCAGGTTCGCCGACATCGCGGCCGGGAAGCTCCCCGGGTCGTCCGCCGGACGCTTCACGGTGTTCCAGACGGACTGGGAACGCGACCGCGGGCTGCACGCCGAGGAGTACGTCGAGTTCGCGGGCCCGGCGATCTGGCGCATCCTGGAACGGGTCCGCGCCCAGCTGGAGTCCTCCGCCGCCTCCTGGAGCGTGGTGCGGCGCCGCCGCCTGAAGGGGTTCGCCGCCTTCCAGCGCCTGGTCACCAAGCTGCCCGAGCTGGAGGCCGAGGCCACCCGCCTGGGACTCGGCAAACAGGTGGGCCGGCAGCCCGTCACACCCGAACAGATCGCCGCGATCGTCAGGGCCGGAGGAGACATCGCCGGCCTGGCGGGCGTCCCCGCCCCGGTGACCGGCGCCGCGAACGCCATCGCAGGCGCGGGCGCCCACCTCGCCACGACCCTCCAGGCGGGCCGCGCCACCCAGATCGACCCCACCGCCTACCGCGCGCTGGTCGACCAGGTCGACGCCCTGGTGACCGCGTTCACCGACGGCCTGCGCACTCTGGCCGCCAGGGAGCCGGTCGTGATGATCCTCGACACCTGCGAGCTGCTGGGCGGTGCCGGGCCGTGGCTGCGGGAGACGATGCGCCGCTCGGGCCGCCGGGTGGTGTGGGTCGTCGGCACCCGCCTGGAACCCGAGCTGCTCGCCGCCGAGGCAAGCGAGGCCCGCCGCTACGAACGCGAGATCCACGAGCAGCGTCTGCGCGTCATCACCCTGCACCGCTTCGACGACCGCACCGCCGCCGGCTACCTGGAGCGCCGCCTGGGCACGCTCCCTCCCGGCCTGGACCTCGACCGCGTCGTCGCGCTCACCCAGGGCGTGCCGCTCGCCCTGCACTTCATGGCCAAGATGCTCACCGACCACGTACGGACCGGCCGCCCCCTAGCGAGCCTCTACGAGGAGGTCACCCCCGACGGCACGGTGTCCACCGTCGTGGCACGGATGGCCGAGCGCTACCTCCACCACGCCACCTACCGCGACGACTACGAACTCCACCGCGACCTACCCGCCTTGTACGGCCTGGCCCTCATCCACGTCGAGCAGAACCTCACCGGTCAGTCCCACGACGAACAGGCGATATCCGTCACCCGCGACCCCGACCTGCTCGCGGCCCTGTGGGACGTGCCCGCCGACCAGGTCGCCGGCCGATTGCGCGACCTCGCCCGCCGCCACGACTTCGTCCACAGCGGCAACGGCACCCTCCACCGCGACGTCCGCGACGCCATCCGCACCTTCCTCCTCGCCCCCACCCGCCGCGCCATGGTCAAAGCCCTCAACCAACGCGCCGTCGACCACCTCACCCACCAACTCACCACCCACCGCCACACCGGCATAGAAGGCCAGCTGGCGGACGCCGCCTGGCGCACCACCACCGCCGCCCTCCTCTGGCACACCACCTGGGTCGATCCCCCCGAGGGCATCCTCCTGCTCCGCCACCTCTACGCCCCGGCCGCCGTCCTCCAGCCCGCCTACGCCCGCCTCCTGCTCGGCACCGCCGCCTACTTCACCCCCTACCACTCCGACGGCGACCGGACCCTCCTCACCGGCCTGTTCGACCTGAACTCCTCCCTCCCCCGCCGCCAGACCACCGAGGCGGCGATGAACGCCCTGGCCGACGCCCCCGCCCCCCGACCACCTCTCCTCCACGGCCCCGCCGAGCCCTACCTGCACCTCCTGCGCGCCCAGTCCGCCGACGCACTCGATCTCGACCTCACCGACCAGGTCACCGAACTCCACCGCGCCGGCGGAACCTTCCCACCCCTCAACCACCGCCTCGGAGACATGTTGAACAACCTGGGCCGCTTCGAGGAGGCCGAGGCCGCCTACCGCATGGCGGCCCAACTAGCCCCCGACGTCGCCGCCGCCTACGGCAGCCTCGGCTACACGCTGACCAATCTCGGCCGCTTCGAGGAGGCCAAAGCGGCCTACGGCAAATCGATCGAACTCGCCCCCGGCAACCCCAGGACACATCGCTGGCTCGGCGCCCTGCTGTTGTTCACCGGCGAGACGGACCGCGCCCGAGCCGCACTGGCACGAGCGGGAGACCTCCCGGACGCCGAACTGCTGCGATGGGTCCTCGACCGCTCCACCCCAAAAGACACCCCCTCCCCCCACACCCCACGAACGGTACTCGCCGCGCTGGACGCACCACCGCCGTCCGGAGGACCCCGGTTACCGCCCTTCGTGATGGCCGAGGTGTACGCCATCGCGTCCGCGGCACAGGGAGACGCCGCCCAGGCAGTACTGATGCTGCGTTCCTTCACCCGCAGCCGCCGACCTCACGAGCGCTTCGTCCGCCCGTTATACGACATGCTCGCCCACCCTGAGCCGATCGACGGCCTAAAGGAACTGATACAGGTCTGGCAGGAGATCATCGCCGACGACCCACAGGCGGCAGGCCCGTGGGGCGCCCCACCCGAGGGCTGAACGATGGCTTCTGAATGCCAGACCATTCCTCCCCCGAACCACTCCCCGACCGGACACCCCCTCATCTCACACCCCCACACGTTCACGGACACCACCCCCGGTCACGGACCCCCTCGTCTCATGGACGCCCCCCTCACCTCACGAACGCCCCCGCCTAACGGAGGACTCTCTCCGGCGCCGCGACGGCGAGACGCGGTGCGGCGAAGCCGACGATCGGGCTGTGGCGTACTTCCGTCGGCGTCCAGCTGTCTACCGCTGTCGGCTGTGTCTTCGATCGGCGCCGACGCGGCGGGACGTGGCACGGCGAACCCGGCGCCGCCGTACGGCGAGAAACCCGTCACGGGTCACCAGAACCGAAAAAGCTGATGTTGAGGACCAAAGACATCAAACCCCCTCCGGCTGAGGTCGATGGCCCCACCCGTTGTCGGTTCCCACCGCGTCGACATCGGCCCACCCGATACCCGGCGTATCCATCACCGCACCTGGACGCCACCCCGCGAGCGTGGACACCACCCCCTCGGCGTAGACGCCACCCCGCGAGCGTGGACACCACCTCCTCGGCGTAGACGCCAGCCTGCGGGCGTGGACACCACCTCCTCGGCGTAGACGCCAGCCTGCGGGCGTGGACACCACAGCTCGGGCCCCCACAACCGGCGCCGACGCAGCGGGACGTGGTACGGCGAAGTCGGCGCCGCCGTACGGCGGTTAACCGGTGGTCTGCCCCGGGAGATGACGAGCTGGGCGGCGATCTCGCGCAGGCTCTTGTCCTGGCTGCGCATGTGCAGGGCCATGGAGAGCATGGCGGGGTCGGTGACGGCGGCGCCGCCGATGGTCTAGCGCCCTCGTGTGCAGAATGCCAGGTAGTTCGTCCCACGAATTGCAGGGCGCCTGAATGTTACCCTGGCCGAGTGGGTAAAAATGATGATGGCCAGATCGGGGTTGTGGCCGCGTTGGTACGGTCCACGTTCTTGGTGAATGCCGTGTACGCCGAGTCCGCACGGGAGTATGGCCTCACCTCGCAGCAGGGACAGTTGCTGTGCGTGCTGATGGTCCAGCCGTACGGCATGAGCGAATTGGGCGCGATGCTGGGGCTGGCCAAGTCGAGCCTTACCGGCCTGGTGGACCGCACCGAGCGCAACGGCATGGTCCAGCGCGAACCGGACCCACAGGACATGCGCGCGGTGCGGGTCGCGCTCACCCGGCAGGGCGGCAGGCTCGCAGGGGAGTTCTATGCCGAGACCTGCCGGCGGATCGAGGAACTGACCGCGGGACTCGCCGCCGCCGAACGCGACACGCTCGCCGGCCTGCTCGGCCGCGTCGTGCTGGACAACGAGGTTCCCGCAGTCTTCCTGGAACCCGACGAAGCAGCCGCCGCCGATCGCAAGCGCTAGGACCGCCTCGTCGCGCCGCAGACAAGATTGCAGTTCGCACCACGAACTATTATAGTTCGTGGTGCGAATTCAACCCTTTGCCTGCGGGGAGCGGAAATCATGAATCGTACAGTTGTGGTCATCGGCGGAGGCTACGGGGGTTCGGCGGTTGCCAAGGCGCTGGACTCCGAGGCCGACGTCATCCTCATCGATCCCCGGGACGCGTTCATCAACTCGGCGGGGTCGCTGCGAGCGCTGACCCAGCCCGACTGGGCGGGCAACATGTTCTTCCCCTACAACGAGTGGCTGACGCGGGGCACGGTGATTCGCGACCGTGCAGTCTCGGTGGACCCCGGCGGCGTCACCCTGGCCTCAGGTCAGCGTGTCGAAGCCGACTATCTGGTCCTGGCCACCGGCTCCAGCTACGCCTACCCGGCCAAGCCCAACGCCGACTCCACCGACGAGGTCCTGGACGACCTGCGCCAGACCCACAAGGAACTGGTCGATGCCGAGCGGGTGCTGATCCTCGGTGCCGGGCCGGTCGGCTTGGAACTGTCCGGGGAAATCAAGGAGGTCTGGCCGCACAAGCACGTGACCATCGTCGACCCGGCCGAGCAGCTTCTGCCCGCCTTCCGGCCGGAGCTGCGCCAGGAGCTGCACCGCCAGCTCGACGCATTGGGCATCCAGGTGCGGCTGGGCACCGGCCTGACCGCGCCACCGCCGACCGAGCCGGGTCAGGCCGGGACCTTCACCGTCACCACCACCGGCGGGCAGGAGATCACCGCCGACATCTGGTTCCGCGCCTACGGCGTGCACGCCAACAGCGGCTACCTCGCCGGCGGCCGGCTCACGACCCGTACACCGCAGGGACAGGTCCCCGTCACCGAGACCCTCAACGTCCACGGGTACGACCACGTGTACGCGATCGGCGACATCACCGATGTGGCCGAGGCCAAGATGGCCGGGTACGCGATGCAGCACGCCGAGGTGGTGGCGCAGAACATCACCGCCCAATTGCGCGGCGAGCGGCCCACGGGCGCCTACCAGCCCTCGCCCCACCCCATGATCCTGCTCCCGCTCGGACCGCGTGGCGGTGTCGGTCAACTGCCCACACCCGACGGCCCTGCCGTCGTCCCGGCTGAGACGGTCATCGAGTACAAGGGCGCCGACCTGTTCACCGGCCGCATGGCCGAGCAGTTCGGCACCGCCTGAACGGCTGGAACACGTGGACCACACCCGCCTTGGCCGCAGCGGCCTTGCCGTGTCCCGGCTCGTACTCGGCACCATGAACTTCGGGCCGGAAACCTCCGAAGAGGACAGTTACACGATCCGTAAATAGCCCCCTCGAATGAAAGGCAGAACATTGTCTGTACAACAAGTCGTCTTCGGCTTCGGCGCGCATACCGGCATTGACGAGGTGCCGGAGCTGCTGCGCATGGCTCAGCAGGCCGACCGTGACGGACTTGACATCTTCTCGCTGTCGGACCATCCCTACATCGGCGGGCGCCTGGACGCCTACGCCTCCCTCGGATTCATCCTCGGACGTACGCAGCACATCTCCGGCTTCGCCAACGTCACCAACCTGCCGACCCGGCCCGCTCCCATGCTGGCGCGAATGGTGACATCGCTGTCTGCGCTGTCGGGCGGCCGCATCGTGCTCGGCATGGGCGCGGGCGGGCTGTGGGATCGAATCTCCGACATGGGAGTGCCGCGGCTGTCACCGGGCGATGCCGTGGACGCCTTCGAGGAGGCGATCGTCTTGATCAAATCGCTGTCGGGTGGCGGTCCGCCGGTCAGCTACCAGGGCCGCCACTACCAGGTGGACCAGATCGAGCCGGCTCCTGTGGCCGCGCCTTCCGTGTGGACCGGATCGGTCGGCCCGAAATCCCTGGCCGCCACCGGCCGGGTGGCCGACGGCTGGATCCCCGGCCACGCGGCGGATTGGCTCAGCGAGCGATACCGGGGGTCACGGCCGGTCATCGACGAAGCGGCGGCGGCCGTGGGCCGCGAACCGCGCGAGATCCTCACCGTCTTCAATTTTCCCGGACGCATCACCGACCGGCCACTGTCCGCCACACGTGACCGCGACGGCCGCTGGATCGGCGGCTCCGTCGCCCAGTGGGTCGAAGAACTGACCACAGCCGTCCTGGCACACGGCGCCTCGGGCTTCATCCTCTTCCCGCCCGGCCACACCGCACACGAAGACGTCTCCCTCGGCCGCTGGGCCAGGGAGATCGCCCCGGCCGTACGCGAAGCGCTCGCGAAGGAAAACGTCTAAGCCGCACTCCGGCTCACGCCATCCCGCCGCACCATACGCGGATGATCGCCACCCGTCCCGAGAACTCGACCACCCGAGGTCAGAGATAGGTTCGTTGGATTTTCCGCGATTACTACCGGGACCCCGTTCTGCCGCGGGGAACACCCCCGCACCCTCGGCCCGGCCGACTTCATCGTGCCCCATTGCACCCAGCGCCCCGGCCCCGCCGGCTTCATCGTGTCCCACCGCCCCCAGCCCCCCGGCCTCGCCGACATCATCGTGTCCCACCGCACCCAGCGCCCCGGCCGAGCCGTGCTCCCGGGCCATTTGCGGGTCCACTTCTCCGGCGCCGCGACGGCGGGACGTGGCACGGCGAACCCGGCGCCGTCATACGGTGATCAAGGTGGTGACGGGTTCGCGGCCGCGACAACCGTGTGCCCGGCCGATGCGCCGGGGAGCAGTCCGGCCGGGGAGTACTCCTGGACGCTGTTGACGATGCCGAGCATGCGGCACTCCTGGACTGGTCGGGGTCCGCGCAGGCCCGGCACTTGTCGGCGAGTGAGCGGTGGGCGGTGGGTCTCTCACGTTGGGTTTCGGAGCTCGCGTGGAGCCCGGCAGGCTCGGGGGTGCGGGGGTGTCCCCCGCATAGACACAGCCCTTGCGGCTTTCCGCGCGAAGCGCGCCCACCGCAAGGACCATTACCGGGCCGGACGCGGTTGTGCTCGGTCGCGTGCCGTTGCCATCTTGATCGCCGTATGGCGGCGCCGGATTCGCCATACCGCGTCTCGCCGTCGCGGCGCCGGAATAGAGGTCCGTGGGGCGAGGGGGCGTCCGACCTGTGTGGGTGGGGCTGTGTGGGTGGGGCTGTGTGGGTGGGGGCTGTGTGGGTGGGGCTGTGGGTGGGTGGGGCTGTGGGTGGGTGGTCTCTCAAGTTGGGTTTCGGGGCTCGCGTTGAGCCCGGCAGGCTCGGGGGTGCGGGGGTGTCCCCCGCATGAGCACAGCCCTTGCGGCTTTCCGCGC
>NZ_JBHSRF010000127.1:0-15345 GCF_042658925.1 Sphaerisporangium aureirubrum | reverse complement strand
GGCGCGCGCGGCGGCGGGCCCGGCCGGGGCGCGCGCGGCGGTCCGGTCAGCCGGTGGGAGGGAGTAGGTCGGCTAGGAGCAGGAGGATGTCCGCCGGGTTGAGGCTCAGGGCGATCTGGCGGGCCGGCGGGCCGGTCTCGGGGTCGTCGAGCAGTGAGTGCCAGACATGTTCCAGTTCCGGCTGGGTGCGGGGGTGGCCTGGGTCCAGGATGAGCGCACCCTTCTGGGCCAGGTACGCCAGGAGGGGCAGGAGCTGTTGCCTGGCTCCGGTCAGGATGCGCTGGACCTCGGCGCGGTCGTCGCGGAGGCGTTCGGCGGCGCGCACGAGGACGTGCAGCGCGATCGAGCGTTCCATCTCGCGGCGGCGCCGGGGGACGGGTTCGAGGGTGAGCGGGTGGACACCGCCGCGGGCGGACACGAACTGGGCCTTGAGGGTGAGCATGTCGTTCTCACCGTCCGCGGAGCCGAGGGCCTGGTAGGCGGCGCTCGCGTCGTCGAGAAAGCGGACGACGGCGTCGGCGAGCCCGAGGTCGAGGGCCGAGTACGCGCGGAGGGCGTCGCTGGAGAGTGCCAGGAGTTGCTCGTACCTGCGCAGGCGTTCGTGCAGGAAGGGGCGCATGCCTACCCGAACTCGACGATGGTCCGTGTCTGGCCGGTCGTCTCGTCGTGTACGGACCGGAAGTACACGCCTTCCTCCACCAGTTCGACGTTGACCGTGCAGACGCCGGTCTCACCGCCGCCGGTCCTGACCGCGTTCGTCTCCGGGTCGACGAGCAGGCTCTCGATCTCGGTCCGCTCCACGACGGTCCGGCGCCGCACGGCCTCCAGTACCTCGCGCGTCGTGCCGGCCAGCAGGTCCCACGCCGGATCGGACTCGGTGTAGAGGTCGAGCAGGCCGGCGTCCCGCAGGCCGGCGGTGAAGACCTGGCCCCACATCTCGGTCACGATCGGGTCGGGGTGGTGCGGTTCCCGGTTGGCCGCCAGCCGCCCGTGGAACTCGTGGGCGATCCTCTGCAGTTCGGCGGACCGCACCGCGTCCGGGCGGCGGTGCGGGTCCGGCACACAGCTGGCCGCCACCTGGGTCTGCACGCCGACGGCGCGGCTGACGACGAACTCGGCGAACTCGTCGGCGGGGAAGCCGAAGCGCATCAGACGGCTGAACCGGACATCGGACACCAGAACGGGAATGGAGAGGCTCACTTTCGGCATGGTGAAACGCGGAGCCGGAAAGTGGCACATCACCGGATCCCGCGCGTACCGTTCGGCGACGGCCCGTGAATAGGCGTCCGCCATTTCTCTGGCCCGGACCATTTCGAGAAACAGGTGACCCGCGTAGTCGCCCAGTCTGACGTCCGCCAAAACGCCCCTCTCGCCGATACGGCGTGTCACGCCGAGAGCATGCCGATGACCTTCTCCAGACCGGCCGGCATCTCGTCCTGCACGGCCTTCACGTTGACGTTGAGCGCGTACTCCTTCTTCACCTCCACGTTGCTGGAGGTCTTGCGCTGGTAGGAGGCGGAGACCTTGAAGTTCACCGGGCCGAAGCCGCCGCCCGCCTCGACCCCCACGCCGAGGGTGTCCGAGGTGGCCGCGCTCTCCACGGAGTTGAGCTTGACGTTGAAGTCGATGACGACGTGCTCGATGCGCAGGGACGGGATGGGGAGCATCGCCAGCAGCGGCACACGCACATGGGTGGTCTTCGGCACGGACTTGCCGTCGGGACCGATGTCGTTGCGGGTGTGCGAGAAGTCGACCATCACCAGCTCACGCTTGGATAAGTCGGGCTTTCCGTCGGCCCCGTTCGCCGCGGCCGTGAACCCGACCTTGGTGATGAAGTCGACGGCGGCCATCGCGGAGGCCACCTGGGCGTCGACCGCCGCCTGAAGCGGTCCGCCGATCATCTTGCGGAAGTCGATGTTGTTGAGGTCGCCGGAGAGGTCCGCGGACGCCGCGGCGAGCGGCTTCGAGGCGTCCGCGGCGGTCGCCACCGCGGCCGCGGCGGCCGTCGCCAGGTCCCTCGCCGCGGCGGCCGCCTCCGCTGGGTCCACCGCTCCCCCGGTGCCCGCCATCTCGCCGGCGGGACCCGCGGCCGGCTCGCTCTCGTCGTCTCCGCCGGGTGCATTCGAGTCGGTCATGTCTCCCCTACTTCTCCAGCACCTTCTGCGGAAGGCGGCGGGACGGCACGGAAAAGCCGCACATGAATTGTTTTCACGTGCCGCGAATTTTGGTCACTTAACCACCGACAAGTGGATTAACACGTCCATATTCCATGCCCAAGAACCCGGCGGCAAGGAAAAGTGGCGTCACTGGCCGATGCCGGACGGTGTGAGGTCGCGGCGGCGGACAGGGTGCCGTAGACCTCCACCTCGTGGAGCGAGTAGCCCCACCGGGGCGGGTGCGGGAGGAGGAGCCGGGTCCGTAAGGTGGCCTGTATGGGGCGGGCTAACGACGGTGCGGCGGCGGCGCTGGAGGAGTACGCGGATCTGTTCGCGATGACGGGCGGGGACGCGTTCCGGGTGCGGAGTTATCAGAAGGCGGCCAAGGCCATCGCGGGCCATCCGGAGGACATCTCGCGGGTGAACGTGCGCGAGGTGCCGGGCGTGGGTGAGGCCATCGCGAAGAAGGTGGAGGAGTTCCTCGCCCGGGGCAGCTTCCGGCAGCTGGACGCGCTGCGGGAGGAGGTGCCCGAGGGCGTGCGGCGCATGACGAAGATCGCGTCGCTCGGGCCGAAGAAGGCGGTGCTGCTGTTCCGTGAG
The DNA here is from genome assembly GCF_042658925.1 of Sphaerisporangium aureirubrum. NCBI lineage: Bacteria > Bacillati > Actinomycetota > Actinomycetes > Streptosporangiales > Streptosporangiaceae > Sphaerisporangium > Sphaerisporangium aureirubrum. Next base: position 12,589 of record NZ_JBHSRF010000127.1, on the reverse strand, counting down.
CTCGGGATCGCCTCGCCGGAGGAGCTCGGGCAGGCGATCAGGGACGGGCGGCTGGCGGGGCTGCGCGGGTTCGGGGCCAAGACCGAGGAGAACCTCCTCAAGGGGATCGAGCAGCTCCAGCAGGCGGGCACGCGGGTGCATCTCGGGGTGGCGATGAACCTCGCGGAGCGGGTGATCGCGTCGCTGCCCGCCGAGCGGATCGCGTACGCCGGGTCGCTGCGCCGCATGAAGGACACCGTCGGGGACCTCGACGTCCTCGCCGTCGGGCCGGTGAGCCTGATGGACGAGTTCAAGGCGCAGCCTTACGTGACCGAGGTGATCGCGAGCGGCGCCCACAAGACGTCGGTGCGGGCCGACCGGGGCCTCCAGGTGGACCTGCGGGTGGTGCCCGAGGAGTCGTGGGGCGCCGCGATGCAGTACTTCACCGGGTCCAAGGAGCACAACGTGCGCCTGCGGGAGATGTGCGTGAAGCGCGGCTGGAAGCTGTCGGAGTACGGCCTGTTCGAAGGCGAGACCGTGATCGCGTCGCGCACCGAGGAGGACATCTACCAGGCGCTCGGCATGCAGTGGGTGCCGCCGCCGCTGCGGGAGGACGGCGGGGAGATCGAGGCGGCGCTGCGCGGGGAGCTGCCGCCGCTCGTCATGGTGGACGACCTGAAAGGTGACCTGCACACCCACACCGACCTGACGGACGGCATCGCGACACTGGAGGAGATGGTCACCGCGGCGGCGGCGCGGGGGTACGCGTACTACGCGGTGACCGACCACGCGCCCAACCTGTTCATGCAGCGGATGACGCTGGAGAAGATGCGTGAGCAGCGTGAGGAGCTGCACCGGTTGCAGGAGCGGTTCCCGGACATGCGGCTGCTGCACGGCACCGAGCTGAACATCGCGCCGGACGGCACGGTCGACTGGCCCGGGGAGATCCTGGCGGAGTTCGACGTGTGCGTGGCGTCGGTGCACTCGCACTTCACCCAGTCCCGCGAGGAGATGACGCGGCGGTTCGTCGCGGCCTGCGAGAACCCTCATGTGCACGTCATCGGCCATCCGACCACCCGCAAGATCGGCAAGCGGCCCTCGGTGGACGCCGACTGGGAGGCGGTGTTCGCGGCGGCGGCCCGCACCGGCACGGTGATGGAGATCGACGCCTATCCCGACCGGGCCGACCTGCCGTCCGACCTGGTGCGGATGGCCCGGCACCAGGGGGTGCGGTTCTCCATCGACAGCGACTCGCACGCGGTGCCCCATCTGGACAACATGCGCTTCGGGGTGGGCATCGCCCAGCGGGGCGGCCTGACCACCGGCGACGTGATCAACACCTGGCCGCTGGACCGGCTCCTGGATCTCCTGTCGTCCTGATCCGCGGGCGGACGGGTGCCGCCGTGGGGCTCCTGGAGGCCGGGGCGTACGGCCCCTAGGAGACCAAGCGGCGGAGGAGGCCGTGTGCCTCCTCCGCCGGTCGGGTGATCAGGCCGCCCCGGCGCCGGGGCGACCGGCGCCGGGACGGGCGGCCCCCCGGGTCCGTCGGGTGGTCGGGGAGCCGAGTGGCCCCGCGGGGGTGGAGCCGGCCGCGGGGCGGGGTGGATCAGTGGGTGACGGCCTTCTCGGCGCCCGCCCCGGTGAGGGAGCGGACCTCGATCTCGGCGTACTTGGCCGCGTTGTACTCCTTGCTGAGGATGGTGCCGATGTAGCCGGCCAGGAATCCGATGGGGATGGAGACCAGGCCGGGGTTGTCCAGCGGGAACCAGTGGAAGTCGGCGCCGGTGACCAGGGACGTCGGCTTGCCGGAGACCACCGGCGAGAAGACGACCAGGAACAGGGCCGAGCCGAGACCGCCGTAGATGGCGGACACGGCGCCAGCGGTGTTGAAGCGCTTCCAGAACAGGCTGTAGATGATGGCGGGCAGGTTGCCGGAGGCCGCCACCGCGAACGCCAGCGCCACCAGGAACGCCACGTTCAGTGCCTGGGCGAAGATGCCGAGGACGATGGCGACGGCGCCGATGGCGAACGCCGCGATCCGCGCCACCCGCACCTCCTGCGCGTCGGTGGCGGTGCCCTTCTTGAAGACGTGCGCGTACAGGTCGTGGGCGAAGCTGGAGGACGACGCCAGGGTCAGGCCCGCGACCACCGCGAGGATGGTGGCGAAGGCGACCGCGGCGATGACGGCCAGCAGGATGGTGCCGCCCACGTCGCCGAAGATGATCTGGCCGACCTTCTGCGCGAGCTGTGGCGCCGCCGTGTTGCCCGCCGCGTTCTGCTCCCGGATGGCCGAGCTGCCGACCAGGGCCGCGGCGCCGAAGCCGAGGACCAGGGTGAGCAGGTAGAAGACGCCGATGATGCCGATGCCCCAGATGACCGACTTACGGGCGACCTTGGCGGTGGGAACGGTGTAGAACCGGATCAGGATGTGCGGCAGGCCCGCGGTGCCGAGCACCAGGGCCAGGCCGAGGCTGATCAGGTCGAGCTTGCCGGTCAGGCCGGCGGCCTCGGTGCCGTAGCGCAGGCCGGGCTCCAGGAACGCGCCTCCCTTGCCGCTCTGCTCGGCGGCGTTGCCGAGCAGGCTGGACAGGTTGAAGCCGAAGTGGCCGAGCACCAGCACGGTGACCAGCGCGGCGCCGCCCATCAGCAGCACGGCCTTGACGATCTGGACCCAGGTGGTGCCCTTCATGCCGCCCACGACCACATAGATGATCATGAGGGCGCCGACCACCACGATGGTCCCGGCCTTGCCCGCGTCGGACGTGATGCCGAACAGCAGGCCGACCAGCGCGCCCGCGCCGACCATCTGGGCGAGCAGGTAGAAGATGCTGACCACGATGGTGGACACCCCGGCGGCCGTGCGCACCGGGCGCGGGCTCATCCGGAACGCCAGCACGTCGGCCATGGTGTACTTGCCGGAGTTCCGCATCAGCTCGGCGACCAGCAGCAGCGCCACCAGCCACGCGACCAGGAACCCGATCGAGTACAGGAAGCCGTCGTACCCGTACAGCGCGATGATGCCCGCGATGCCGAGGAACGAGGCGGCGGACATGTAGTCGCCGCCGATGGCCAGGCCGTTCTGCACGCCGGTGAACGACCGGCCGCCGGCGTAGAAGTCGGCGGCACTCTTGGTGTGCCGGCTGGCCCAGAACGTGATGCCCAGGGTGGCGGCGACGAACAATACGAACAGCGTGATCGATAGTGCCTGGTCACTCATGCGTCGCTCCCTCGATCTCGCCGCGCAGCTTGTCCGACAACGGGTCCAGCTTGCGGTCCGCGTGCCGCGCGTACAGCCACGCGATCAGGAACGTCGACACGAACTGGAGAATGCCGAAGATCAGGGCGACGTTGATGTTGCCGAAAAGCTTCGTGCCCATGAAGCCCCGGGCGAAGCCTGACAAGATCACGTAAAGTAGGTACCAGAGCAGGAACGCGACGGTCACCGGGAAGGCCCAAGAACGGTAACGCCTGCGCAGTTCCTGGAACTCGGAACTGGCCTGCACCTGTTCATATACCGATGACTCGTCATGTCGAGTGGTCACAAGACCTCCCACGTTGTGACTTGGATCACGCCTACGGTAGGAGGGGTGGAGGGCCCGTGCGGGCCCGGCGCGGCCCGCGTCGCCAAGTCGTACCTAACGCTCGGTCACCTGGACGCTCGATGCGCCGAAAGGGGCGTTCCACGCGATGAGTGGTCCCTTGCCGACAAGCCGGTCAGGTCGAACGGGGCCGCCAGTCGCCGCGGTCGACGTTCAGCACCTCGGGCGCGTGCAGCCGCACCATCGTACGGGCCACCCCGCGCGGCACCCGGCCGGGCGTGAACAGCGACACGACGATCATCACGACGAACGCGATGGGCACCGTCCACGCCGCCGGCTGGGACAGCAGCGCCCCGGCCCAGCCGGTGTACGGCCCGCCGCCGATCACCGCGATCACCGCGGCGCTGGCCAGCCCGCCGCCCGCGACCAGCCCGGCCATCGCGCCGGTCGTGGTCAGCCGCCGCCACCAGATGCCGAGCACCAGCAGCGGGCAGAACGACGACGCCGCCACCGCGAACGCCAGCCCCACCACGTCCGCCACGGCCAGCGACCGGGCCGCCAGGGCGAGGCCCAGCGGCACGACCACCGCCAGCAGCGTGGCCGCCCGGAACGACGGCACGCCCCCGCGCAGGATGTCCTGGCCGATGACCCCGGCCACCGACACCGCGAGCCCAGAGGACGTCGACAGGAACGCGGCGAACGCCCCGGCGATGACCAGCGCGCCGAGCAGCTCCCCCGCGGTGCCGCCGACCAGCCGCCCCGGCAGGGACAGCACCACGGCGTCGGTGCGGCCGGTCATCAGCAGCTCGGGGGTGTACAGCCGGCCGAGGGCGCCGTAGATCGCGGGCATCAGGTAGAACGCGCCGAGCAGGGTGAGCACCACCAGCGTGGTGCGGCGCGCGGCCCGGCCGTCGGGGTTGGTGTAGAAGCGCACCAGCACGTGCGGCAGGCCCATGGTGCCGAGGAAAGTCGCGAGGATCAGCGAGTACGTCGTGTACAGCGGATGCTCGCGCCCCTGGAGCGGCAGCAGCCACTCGTGGTCGTTCAGCACCGGCAGGCCCTCGGTGTGCGGCACCGGGGCCCCGGCGGGGAACGTCATCGTGGTGTCGTGCCGGACGTGGTGCACTCCCGGCGTCAGGACGAGCCGGGTGCCGCGCACGGCGTGGCCATCGACCTCGCCGGTGGCGGTCACCTCGACGGGGGCCCGCACCTTGATGGTGACGTCGGTGCCGACCGCCACGGTGACCCGCTCGGCGAACACCGGCGGCGCGTCCCCGCCGAGGTCGGGCCGCCCGTGGTCGTACCACGCGAACAGCAGGAACACGACGGGCACGGCGAGCGCGGTCAGCTTGAGCCAGTACTGGAACGCCTGCACGAAGGTGATGGACCGCATGCCGCCGGACAGCACGTTGACCGCGACCACCACGGCGACCAGCACGCCGCCCACCCACGGCGGCGCCCCGGTGACCATGCGCAGCACCAGGCCCGCGCTCTGGAACTGCGGCATCAGGTAGAACCAGCCGATCAGCACGACCAGCACGCTCGCCAAGCGCCGCACCGCCATCGACTCAAGGCGCGCCTCGGCGAAGTCCGGCAGGGTGTAGGCGCCGGAGCGGCGCAGCGGCGCCGACACCAGGACCAGCAGCACGAGGTACCCGCCGGTCCAGCCCACCGGCAGCCACAGCATGTCGGCGCCGTAGGCCAGGATCAGCCCGGCGATGCCGAGGAACGACGCCGCCGAGAGGTACTCCCCGCCGATCGCCGAGGCGTTCCACAGCGGCGAGACGGTGCGGGAGGCCACGTAGAAGTCGGAGGTGGTGCGGGACAGGCGCAGCCCGAAAGCCCCGATCAGGATGGCCGCGACCACGACGACCGCCACGGCCACCAGGCCGAGCGCGGGATTCACTGGCGTTCGACCAGGTCGGCGAAGTGGCGCTCGTTGCGCTCGGCCTGCCGGACGTACAACCAGGCCCCGATCACGAAGGCGGGGTAGATCAGCCCTGCCAGCACCACCCACGGCAGCGGCAGCCCGCCGACGCGCAGCGCCCGCAGCTCGGGGGCCAGCAGGAACAGCAGCGGCAGCCCGCCGACCACGCAGGCGAGCACGGTGCAGACGAACAGCCCGAGCCGGAACTGGGTGCGGACCAGGGAGCGCATGTAGACCTCGCCGAGCCGGGTCTGCTCGTCGATCTCCATGGTCGCCGGGTACCGGGGGCGGCGCGCGGCGGTGGTGCGCGGGCTCGTTACCACCTCGCGGCGCGGCCGCTCGGGTGTCCTCGTCATTCGGCGCGGCCCTTCCTGGCCCGCCGTACCAGCATGTCGCGCAGCTCGCGGGTGTGCCTGCGGCTGACCGGGATCTCGGTCTCGCCGATGCGCACCGTGCAGCGCCCGGAGTCGATGTGCAGCTCGTCGATGTGCTTGAGGGCCACCAGGTGGCTGCGGTGCACCCGGACGAACCCCGTGGCGGCCCAGCGCTCCTCGAGGACGGCCAGCGGGATGCGCACCAGATGGCTGCCCGAGGCGGTGTGCAGCCGCGCGTAGTCGCCCTGCGCCTCGACGTAGCGCACGTCGGAGCTGGCGACGAACCTGGTGACGCCCGCCAGCTCGACCGGGATGGTCTCGGCGTCGGAGGCGAGCCGGGGGGTGTCCGGTGCCGAGCCGGGCGCGCCGGGCAGGTTGGCGCAGACCCGGCGGACGGCCTCGGCGAGACGTTCGGGGCGGACCGGCTTGAGCAGGTAGTCCTCGGCCTTGATCTCGAAGGCGTCCACGGCGTGCTCCTCGTAGGCGGTGACGAACACCACCCGGGGCGGCCGGGCGAACTGCGCGAGCAGCCGGCCGAGCACGACGCCGTCGAGGCCGCGCATGCGGATGTCCAGGAACACCGCCTCGACCGGCTTGCCGTCGGCCATGGCGCGATCCAGCAGTTTCAGCGCCGAGGCGCCGTCGCGGGCCAGCGCGACCTCGCCGATGCGCGGGTCGGCACGCAGCATGTACGCGAGGTCTTCCAGCGCGGGCTGCTCGTCGTCCACCGCCAGCACGCGAAGGCCGCTCACAACCACTTCCATTCACCCGTACGCACACCTGAATTCCCTAGAGAGTGATGAATCAGGCGGGGTAAGTCAACGGGTGGGACGGCCTGGGCGGATAACTATACGGAGACGCCGGGCCGGTACTTGGGCAGCCGCACGCTGATCTTGGTGCCCGCGCCGCTGGCGGTCTCGACCACCAGGCCGTACTCGTCGCCGTACACCTGGCGCAGCCGCTCGTCCACATTGGCCAGGCCGACGCCGCCCGCGCCCGAGCGCTCGTCGGTGTCGCCGGACAGGATGCGCCGCAGCCGGTCGGGGTCCATGCCCACACCGTCGTCCTCGACGCTGATCGAGCACTCGGCCCCCGCGTCCTCGGCGATGATGGTGATGCGGCCCTCCCCCGCCTTGCCCTCCAGGCCGTGCCGCACCGCGTTCTCGACCAGGGGTTGCAGGCACAGGAACGGGACGGCGACCGGCAGCACCTCCGGCGCGATGCGCAGCGACACCCGCAGGTGGTCGCCGAACCTCGCCCGCTCCAGGGTGAGGTAGCGGTCGATGGACCTCAGCTCCTCGGCCAGGGTGGTGAACTCGCCGTGCCTGCGGAAGGAGTAGCGGGTGAAGTCGGCGAAGTCCAGCAGCAGCTCGCGGGCCCGCTCGGGGTCGGTGCGGACGAACGAGGCGATGGTGGTGAGCGAGTTGTAGATGAAGTGGGGGGAGATCTGGGCCCGCAGCGCCCGCACCTCGGCCTCCATCAGCAGGGTGCGGGAGCGGTCGAGCTCGGCCAGGGCCAGCTGGGAGTCCACCCACCGGGCCACCTCGCCGGTCGCGCGCACCAGCCCGGCCGAGGCGTGGTCGCCGTACGCGGCCAGCGAGCCGACCACGCGGTCGTCGGTGGTGAGCGGCACCACGACGGCGTGCCTGACCGGGCACTCGGGGCGGTCGCAGGCCACGGTGTCGGGGCCGAGCACCTGGGTGCGGCCGTCGCGCAGCGTGGCCTCGGCGTGCGCGAAGGCGTGCTGGGCGTGGTGGTCGCCCGCGCCGTCGTACACCAGCAGCTCCTCGCCGTTGGTGATCGCGATGGCGGGCGAGCCCAGCAGCTCGCGCAGGTGGCGGGACGCCTTGAGGGCGCCCGCCGCGGTGAGCCCGGCCCGCAGCGGCGGCGCGGCCAGGGAGGCGGTGTGCAGGGTCTCGAAGGTGGCACGCTCCGCGGGGCCGGTGCCGAGCTCTCGCCGCCCGCGCAGCACCCGCCAGAGCACGATCGCCGGCACCCCGGCCAGGATCAGCAGGAGGGGCAGGGCGAACAGCGGTTCCACGCCGCCGGAGCCTACTGCACCCCGCCGCCCCGCAGTCCTCCGCCTGCCCGCCCTGTGGACGAACGGCACGGCCCGCTCGCCCGGCGGGCCCCCCGCGTGGACGAACGGCACGCTGCCCCCGCCCGGCGGGCGTAAGCCGTGCACCTTGTCACACCTCGCCGAGGGCGTCGCGGACGCGGGAGGCGTAGTCGGCGGCCTCGGCGTCGTCCGCGTATTTGGTGCGGGGCCAGAAGAACCCGCGCAGGCCGTCCTTGGGGTTGCGGGGCACGACGTGGGTGTGCAGGTGGGGGACGCTCTGGCTGATGCGGTTGTTCATCGCGACGAAGGTCCCGGCGGCGCCGAGGCCCTTCTCGACGGCGACGGCGACCGCCTGGACCCGGGTGAAGTAGGGCCCGACCGCCTCCGGCGGCAGGTCGGCGAGGGTCTCGACGTGCGCGTGGGGCACGACGAGCACGTGCCCCTTGAACACCGGCCGGGTGTCCAGGAACGCCGCCACGACCCCGTCGGAGAACACCGTGGCGGCGGGCAGCTCCCCCGCCGCGACGGCGCAGAACGGGCACCCGCCCGCCACGGCGCTCACCAGCCCACCTTGGCCGCGCCGGACAGCAAAGCTCGGGCGATCACCATGCGCTGCACGTCGTTGGTGCCCTCGCCGATCGCCATCAGCGGGGCGTCCCGGTAGAGGCGCTCGACGACGAACTCCTGTGAGTAGCCGTACCCGCCGTGGATCCGCATGGACTCCATGGTGGCGCGCAGCGCGACCTCGGAGGCGAAGTATTTGGCCATCGCCGCCTCGGCGTTCACCGCCCCGGCCTGCGAGCGGGAGGCCGCCCAGTACGTCAGCAGCCGCGCCGCCTGGATGTCGGTGGCCATGTCGGCGAGCTTGAGCTGGATGGCCTGGAAGTCGGCGATGGGCCTGCCGAAGGCCTGCCGCTCGCGCGCGTAGCCGAGCGCCGCCTCGTAGGCGCACTGGGACACCCCGACCGCGCGGGCCGCGATGTTGATCCGCCCGAGCTCCAGCGCGGACAGCACCTGCTGCATGCCGCGCCCCTCCACCCCGCCGAGCAGCCGGGTGACGGGCACCCGCACGCCGTCGAAGACGACCTCGCAGGTCTCGGTGCCCTTGTAGCCGAGCTTTGGCAGGTCGCGGCTGACGGTGAACCCCCGGTCGGCGTCGACCAGCAGCACCGACATGCCCTTGTGCGCGGGCTCGGTCACCGACGTCTTGACCAGCACCGGCAGCGGGTCGGCGTGCCGGGCGTTGGTGATCCAGGTCTTGGTGCCGTGCACCACGTACTCGTCGCCGTCGCGCACGGCCCGGGTGGTGATGCCCTGCAGGTCGGTGCCCGCGCCGGGCTCGGTGAGCGCGATGCCGGTGCGCCGGGCGCCGGTGGCGAGGTCCGGGAGGTACGCGGCGCGCTGCTCCTCGGTGCCGTAGGTGGCGATCATCCAGGCCGACAGGGTGTGGGAGCCGAGGATGCCGGCCACGCCCATCCAGCCCCGGGCGATCTCCTCGAAGACCAGGGCGAACGACACGCGGTCCAGCTCCAGCCCGCCGTACTCGCCCGGCACGGTGACGCCGAACAGGCCGAGCCGCCGGAAGCCCTCCACGATCTCCTCGGGGTAGCGGCCCTCGCGCTCCCAGGCGGAGGCGACCGGCACGATCTCCTTGTCGACGAACTCGCGCAGCGTCCGCTGGAAAAGCTTCTGGTCCTCGTTCAGCTCGAAGTCCACACCCGCCTCCGCCGTCTTCAGAGCGACTCGGTCCGTGCCTCGGGGAAATGGTCCCTGTCCTGCGCCGAGTCCCGTTTGTACACCAGCACGGCGCGCCGCCAGGACATCACCTCGGCGCCGTCCTGGTTGAGCCCCCGGGTGCTACAGCTCACGATCCCCGCGTACGGCCGCGACCGCGACTCGCGCTTGTCCAGCACGGTGGACTCGGCGTAGAGGGTGTCGCCGACGAACACCGGGTGGGTGAGCCTGATCTCGTCCCAGCCGAGGTTGAGCTCGGCGTTCTGGCTGATGTCGATGACCGACAGGCCGAGCACGATCGCCACCGACAGCCCCGAGTTCACGATGATCTTCCCGGCCGGGGCGCGGGAGGCGTAGTGAGAGTTGAAGTGGTTCTGGTTGGTGTTCATGGTCAGCAGGGTGAACCACGTGTTGTCCGCCTCGCCGATGGTGCGGCCGAAGGGGTGCTTGTACACGTCGCCGACCACGAAGTCCTCGTAGTACCGCCCGATCCGGGCTTCGTACACGGTCACAGGCCCCACCCTTCCCGGCTGCGCCGGCTCTCATCGATCATTCCAGCACGGGGCCCGCCGGAGCGGCCAGCGGGGGTGGCGCCCCACCCGTCAACCTGCGCAGATCATCGCATGTGCTACTCATTGCCATGTAACACCTGCGGCGGCGAACCCCTGACGGCGGAGGATCATGATGAGCGGCATCGGCCACGCCAACCCCCTGACCGCGTACGGCCTGGACGAGCTGCGACGGCGGCGCAGCGCCAAGTGGCGCGAGTACCCGCCGGACGTGCTGCCGGTGTGGGTCGCGGAGATGGACACCCCGCTGGCCCCGCCGATCGTGGACGCGCTGGCCGCCGCCGTCGCGCGGGGCGACACCGGGTACGCCTCCCCCGGCGCGCTGCCAGAGGCGTTCGCCGGCTTCGCGGCCCGGCGGTTCGGGTGGCGGCCCGACCCCGAGTCCGTCCGGCTGGTGCCGGACGTGATGAGCGGCATCGTCGAGATCCTCGGTAACATCACCGAGCCCGGCGACCAGGTGGTGATCAACACCCCCGCCTACCCGCCGTACTTCCACTGGCTGCCCAAAATCGGGCGCCGGATCGCGGCGAGCCCGCTCGCGCTCACCGCCGGGGGCCACCGGCTCGACCTCTCCGACCTGGAGCGGTGCTTCGCCGGAGGCGCGGCGGCGTTCCTGCTGTGCAGCCCGCACAACCCCACCGGCCTGGTGTTCACCGAGCAGGAGCTGCTGGCCGTCGCCGAGCTCGCCGACCGGTACGGCGTGCGCGTGATCACCGACGAGATCCACGGCCCGCTGGTGTACCCCGGTGCCACCTTCGTCCCGTTCGCCACACTGGACGCCACCGCCGCCGAGCGTTCGATCACGGTGACGTCGGCGTCCAAGGCGTGGAACCTGGCCGGCCTGAAGGCCGCCGTCGCCGTGTTCGGCCCGGGAGCCCAGGCCGACCTGGGCGCGCTGGACGAGGAGATCAGCGCCGCCGCCGGCCTGCTCGGCGTGATCGCCGCTGAGGCGGCGTTCACCGCCGGGGAACCGTGGCTGGACGACCTGCTGACCGGCCTCGACGCCAACCGGCGTCTCCTGGGCGAGCTCCTGTCCGAACACCTGCCCGAGGCCGGCTACCAGCCCCCGCAGGCCACCTACCTGGCCTGGCTGGACCTACGCGCCCTCGGCCTCGGCGAGGACCCCGCGGCATGGTTCCTGCGCAAGGGCGGCGTCGCCCTCTACTCCGGCCCCCACTTCGGACCAGAAGGCGCCGGCCACGCAAGATTCAACTTCGCCACCACCCCCACCCTCCTGACCGAAGCCGTCCAACGCATGGCAGCCGCCCTCCACTCCTGACCCACCCTCCACTCCCCTCCTGCCCCCACACCGGCGCCCCGGCACCCTCCCCCGTCCCGCGGCGAACCCGGCAACGCCCCGTCCCGCGGCGAACCCACCACCGCCCCGTCCCAACGCATGGCAGCCACCCTCCGCTCCTGCCCCACACCGGCGCCCCGGCACCCCCCCGTCCCGCGGCGAACCCGGCACCGCCGCTCGCCGTCGCCCCTCGGGTGTGTCTTGATCGGCGCCGGGTCGGCGGGACGCAGGACGGCGAAATCGGCGCCGACATACGGCGGGAAACCCCGTTGTGTGCGGGCGCCGGAGGAAATGGTCCTTGCGGAGGGCGCGCTTCGCGCGGAAGAGCAAGGGCTGTCCTTTGCGGGGGACACCCCCGCACCCCCGGGGCCCTGCCGGGCTCAACGTGCTCCACCACCCCAGCCGGCGTTTCCTCACCGCCCACCCTGACCGTCCCCTCTGGCTCGCCTGTGCTCGTCGCTCAGCGTTCACCCGGTCGTGCCGGTCGTCTGGCGCCACGACGGCGAAAACGGCGCCATCGCACGGCGAGATCCCACCGCACTCCACCTTCGTCGACCCCGGGTGTCATAACCGACACCGCAGCGGCGACCGTCGAGTCTGCATTTCCGAGATGCACAGCGCGGGCTGGGAACGGCGCGAAAGGGAGGGCCCGGCAGGCTCGGGGGTGCGGGGGTGTCCCCCGCAAAGGACAGCCCTTGCCCTGCCGCGCGAAGCGCGTCCTCCGCAAGGACCATTTCCGAGGCGCCCGCACGCCCGGTTCGCCGCCGTATGGCGGCGCCGATTTCGCCGTACCACGTCCCGCCGACCCGGCGCCGATCAAGACAACCCCGAAGGCGACGGGGAGCGAAACCGCGAGCACGGCGCGCGACAGGTTCCCCGCCGGCGGCGCCGCCGGAGCCCCGTCGCCTCGTCGGGTTTGTCTTTGTCCGGCGCCGGGTCGGCGGGAGGGTGGACGGCGAACACGGCGCCGTCATACGGCGGAACACCCGCCCGGCGGGACGCGTCGCGGTGGAACACCATGAGCCCGGCAGGACCCGGGGGCGCGGGGGTGCCCCCCGCACGAGCACAGCCCTTGCCCCCTTCGCGCGGAGCGCGGCCTCCCGCAAGGACC